>CAISYX010000166.1 GCA_903889815.1 uncultured Gammaproteobacteria bacterium | reverse complement strand
GGAAGATTGTGCAGGAACTCCACAAAATATTTTTTCAACCTGTTGAAATCACCGCCATAAGTACTCATGTGATCAGCATCGATATTGGTCACCACCGTGACCATGGGCTGAAGATGCAGGAAGGAAGCATCACTCTCGTCAGCTTCTGCCACCAGAAACCGACTCTCTCCCAACCGCGCATTGGCGCCTGCACTGTTGAGGAGACCTCCGATTACGAAGGTCGGATCGAGTCCTGCCTCAGCAAAAATCGAGGCTACCAGACTGGTGGTGGTGGTCTTGCCATGGGTCCCTGCTATCGCAATTCCGTGCCTGTAGCGCATGAGTTCAGCGAGCATTTCCGCGCGCGGGATGATCGGACGACCGGCCTCGCGTGCAGCACTCAGCTCCGGATTCGCCGGATTCACTGCACTGGAATAGACAACCACATCTGCAGCGGTGACATTCTCGGCACGATGCCCAATGAATACCTGTGCACCCAGGTCTGCCAGACGCTGTGTGACACCCGTCGCTTTCAAGTCAGAACCTGTGATGCGGTAGCCCTGATTCAACAGCACTTCAGCGATGCCACACATGCCCGCACCGCCGATGCCTACGAAGTGGATCGTCTTGATGCGACGCATCTCGGGAACTGTGTGCAGTCGGTGAGTCTTTGCGTTAATCGTCATAGTGCGTTTGCCCGGCAGGCCTCCATGCATTGCTCAGTCACCAGATCGCAGGCCGCAGGCTGTGCAAGAGTGCGTGCTACGGTCGCCATTTCCAGCAATCTGGTACGGTCTTCAGTGAATTCCCTCAACAGGCTTGCAAGCCCCTGAGCGCTTAGATCACGCTGCTGGATCAACAAGGCAGCTCCCACATTGCTTAGCCATTGCGCGTTGCGAGTCTGGTGGTCGTCGACGGCATGGGGAAACGGGATGAACACAGCGGCTTTACCGGCAGCTGCGATCTCACACACGGTTGTGGCTCCAGCACGGCAGATCACGAGGTCGGCCCAGTCGTAAGCGGCAGCCATGTCGTCGATGAATGCCTGAACTCGGAGACTATCGTCCGGAGCAAGTCCCGCTTGTAGGTAGGCTGCAAGTGCCTGCTCGACATTGTTGCGCCCCACCTGATGCAGAACCTGCGGCCGAATTTGTGGATCCATGATCCGCAATGCCTCCGGAATCATCCGGTTGATGGCAACAGCCCCCAGACTGCCGCCCAGCACGAGCACGCGCAGCGCACGTGCATCAGAGGTCGCGCGCGCCCGGGGATCAACAAGCGCACCAATCTCTGCACGCACTGGATTGCCGGTGCTGATTGCACCGACTTTCTGTTCGAAAGTGCCGGGAAATGCTTGCATTACACGATTGGCAATCAACGCCAGCAGACGATTGCTGAGCCCGGCAATGGCGTTTTGCTCGTGAATCAGCAACGGCTTGCCGAGCAATCTGGCAGCGACTCCGCCAGGACCCGTGACATACCCGCCCATACCGAGCACGCAACACGGCTGCACTTGCTTGAGCACGCGCAGAGTCTGCACGATTGCCCGCGCAATCATGAATGGTGCGCCCAGCACGCTGAGCGTGTTCTTGCCGCGCAGCCCGCGGGCATCAATCCTGTGCAGTACTATGTCAGTATTGCGAAGCACATCTACTTCCATGCCAGCCGGTGTTCCCAGCCATTCCGTGCGATAGCCGCGACTCTGCAGATTTCGAGCGATGCTCAATGCCGGAAAAATATGACCGCCTGTGCCCGCCGCCATGATCAGCACAGTGCCTTTCGTCCCCTTGGCGGAATGCTGGGCCGCTTTCATCGTGCGCCCCTCCTGGCCATTGGGGCGCTGGATTGTGAATGCTCATACTGAATGCGGACCAGAATTGCGACCATGAAGCAGCTGACCAGAAGGCTGTTGCCGCCGTAACTCAGAAATGGCAATGTCAGCCCCTTGGTAGGGAGCAGCCCGATATTGACACCAACATTGATAAGAGCCTGACACGCGAAAAGCATTGCAATACCGTAGGCCACGTAGGCCGGAAACAGGTCGCCGGTCACCTCCACTTTCTTGCCGATGCTGAACGCCTGGGCAATAAGAGCAATAAATAGTCC
Source organism: uncultured Gammaproteobacteria bacterium (assembly GCA_903889815.1). Lineage (GTDB taxonomy): Bacteria > Pseudomonadota > Gammaproteobacteria > Pseudomonadales > Pseudohongiellaceae > UBA5078. The sequence goes on along the minus strand of CAISYX010000166.1, from coordinate 1,866 downwards.
AATCACGACACTCACGCCGAGCAAGCCGAACTCCTCCGCGACAATCGCAAGGACGAAGTCAGTGTGCGCTTCAGGCAGGAAATAAAGCTTCTGTATGCTGTTGCCAAGCCCTTCACCGAACCACCCGCCGCGCCCAAAGGCAATCAGGGCCTGGGTCAGCTGGTACCCTTCACCATAGACATACTCGGCGGCCCACGGATTCATGAAAGATTCAAAGCGATCCAGCACATAAGGCTTCATGATCGCCAGCGCCACGACGCCCGCGACACAGACCAGCAGCACAAGTGCGAAACGTTGCAGCTTTGCTCCCGCCAAAAAGATCATGCTGAAGCAGGTGCCGATCATGATCACCATGGCACCATGATCTGGCTCGAAATGCAGAAGCACGATTGCCAAGACCAGCAACAGCATCGGCTTCAAAAAGCCTGTCCAAGTACCGATCACTTCGTCACGACGTCGCTCCAGATACGCAGCCAGATAGAACACCATGAACAACTTGGCCATCTCGGAGGGCTGCAGATTGTAGAAGCCAAGATTAATCCAGCGCGAACTGCCATTCACTTCGTGTCCAACGCCTGGGACCAGCACGAGGGCGAGCAGAACGTAGGAGGCCACTATGAGCAGGGCACTGACGCCATACCAGAAACGCATGGGAACCAACAGCGTGCCCAATGCGATAAGCAGAGCCAGTACGGTGAAGAACACCTGGCGCTTCAGGAAGAAAAAAGGATCACCATACTGACTGTTGGCGATCTCGACGGAAGCGGAAGTCATCATCAGCAGACCGATTGTCATCAGCAGCAACATCACCACTACCAGCACATTGAGCTGGCCGCGGGACGCAACGGGTCGGAATATGGCCGGGGATGCTGTGTGCAGGCTCATGACAAGGCCTCCACAGCCTGCGTGAAGACGCGACCGCGGTGCGTAAAATCGGTGAACATGTCAAGACTGGCGCAGGCCGGCGAAAGCAGCACGACGTCACCCGGCTTGGCATTTTCGGAAGCCAGTTGCACGGCAGCCTCCATGCTCGAAGCGAGCACCACTTGCACGCTGTGTCTGAGAACAGCCGCAATCTTGCCAGCGTCACGGCCGATCAGAATGGCAAGGCGCACGAATCGCGATACGACTGGCAGAATCGGAGAAAAGTCTGCTTCCTTGCCGATGCCACCGGCAATCAGCACCAGCTGTCCCGTGGACAGCTCGCCGAGACTTTCAATTGCGACGATGGACGCGCCAACATTGGTGCCCTTGGAATCATTGTAGTAATTCACGCCGGCATGCGCGCGCACCCACTGACAACGGTGGGGCAGCCCGGGGAACTGGCGAAGTGCTTCGAGCATGGCTGTGACCGGCAAACCAGCAGCTTCGCCCAGAGCAAGGGCGGCGAGCGCGTTGGCAACATTGTGTTTGCCGGCAATCTTCATCTCGTCTGCCGTCAGCACTGCAGAGTGGCCGCGCGCAAGAAAAATTCGACCCTGCTGAGTCAGCACGCCCCACGAATCGCTACCCGGTGCATCAAGTCCAAAACTGCTTTCAGCACTGGACCCTGCTCCTGATGGTTCTGTCAGCACATCGTCTCTGTTCAGCACGATGTGCTGACATCCTCGGAAGATTCTTTGTTTTGCAGCCGCGTAGTCCTGGACACTGGCGTAACGGTCCATGTGATCGTCGCTGATATTGAGGATCACCGCAGCTTTGGCGCCCAGCATGCTGGTAGTTTCAAGCTGGAAACTCGACAGTTCCAGAACATACAACTCCCTGGGCTCTCCTCGAAGCAAGTCCAGTGCCGGTGCAGCTTCGGCTCCGTCCAGATTCCCGCCAATCGCTACATTGATTCCGGCCGCGCGAGCCATGGCACCCAGC
>CAISYX010000165.1 GCA_903889815.1 uncultured Gammaproteobacteria bacterium | reverse complement strand
GCCGAGGCACGCTGGTTCGAAGGCGCCAAACTCAACGTCTGCGTCAATTGCGTCGACAGGCATCTGCCCGCGCGCGCCGAGCAGACGGCCCTGCTGTGGGAGGGCGATGACCCGGCACACAGTCGACACATCAGCTACCGGGAACTCCACGAGCAGGTGTGCCTGCTGGCCAACGCGCTGCGGCATCGCGGTGTGCGCAAAGGCGACAGGGTCAGCATCTACATGCCAATGATTCCTGAGGCCGCCTATGCCATGCTCGCCTGCGCCCGTATCGGCGCCATTCATTCCGTGGTCTTTGGCGGCTTCTCCCCAGAGGCCATCAAGGACCGCATTCTGGATTCGGACTGTCGCGTAGTCATCACAGCGGATCAGGGCCTGCGCGGCGGCAAGGGTATTCCCCTCAAGCACAATGTGGACAAGGCTCTGGAACACTGTCCGGATGTGCATACCGTCATCGTGGTGCGCCACACCGGCGCGGACATCCCGTGGCATGCACAGCGTGATGTCTGGCAGCACGAGATCACGGCCGCACAAAGCAAGACCTGCGAGCCGGAAATCATGGACGCGGAAGACCCGCTGTTCATCCTTTACACTTCTGGCTCCACAGGCAAACCCAAAGGCGTGCTGCATACCACGGCGGGCTATCTGCTGGCGGCGGCGATGACCCACCGTTATGTGTTCAACTACCAGGAAGGCGAAATCTACTGGTGCACCGCCGACGTCGGCTGGGTCACCGGGCACAGCTACATTGTCTACGGCCCCCTTTGCAATGGCGCCACTACGCTCATTTTCGAAGGCGTCCCTACCTACCCCAATGCATCGCGCTTCTGGGACGTAATCGACAAGCATAAAGTCAATATTTTCTACACGGCACCAACGGCCATCCGCGCACTCATGTCCGCAGGCAATGGCCCGGTAGAGTCAACGTCCCGCAAGTCACTGCGCCTGCTGGGCTCGGTAGGCGAACCCATCAATCCAGAGGCCTGGCAGTGGTATTACGATGTGATTGGGGAAGGACGCTGCCCGATCGTGGATACCTGGTGGCAGACGGAAACGGGCGCCATCATGATTACGCCGTTGCCCGGTGTCACCGACTTGAAGCCAGGGTCGGCCACCCTGCCCTTCTTCGGGGTAAAGCCGGCACTGCTCGACGCCGAAGGCAAGGAGCTCAAAGGCCCCGCCACCGGCAATCTGGTGCTGTGCAGCAGCTGGCCAAGTCAGATTCGCACAGTCTACGGCGATCATCAGCGCTGCATTGATACTTACTTCACCGCGTATCCCGGTTACTACTTCACCGGAGACAGTGCGCGCCGAGACAGTGATGGTTATTACTGGGTGACGGGGCGCGTGGATGACGTCATCAATGTCTCCGGGCATCGCCTTGGCACAGCCGAAATCGAGAGTGCTTTGGTGCTGCACCCCAAAGTGGCCGAAGCTGCCGTCGTGGGCTATCCCCACGACATCAAGGGACAGGCGATCTACGCCTATGTCACGCTGATGCACGGCACCCCCGAGTCACCCGAACTGCGCAAAGAGTTGATCGCCTTTGTAGCCGGGGAGATCGGTGCGTTCGCGCGACCCGAGATCATCCAGTTCGCACCCGGCCTGCCCAAGACCCGCTCCGGCAAGATCATGCGGCGAATTCTCCGCAAGATCGCCGCCGACGAACTGGAAAACATGGGCGATACCTCTACGCTGGCAGACCCCTCCGTGGTCGAGCAACTGATCCAGAACAGAGCAAACCGCCAGTCATGAACGACGTCTGCATCATTGCAGCGGGCCGCACTGCCATCGGCACCTTCAATGGCGCATTGTCCGATCTCAGCGCGGTGGCAATGGGGGCACAGCTCGTGCAGCTGCTGCTGGCCCGCAAGGCTGTGCCCGCGGCGCTGGTGGACGAAGTCATCCTCGGTCATGTCCTCACTGCAGGCTGTGGTCAGAACACAGCGCGACAGGTGAGCCTTGGTGCCGGACTGCCCATGACGACTCCGGCATTCACAATCAACAAAGTCTGTGGCTCTGGCATGAAGGCTGTGCAGCTGGCGGCTCAGGCCATTGCGTTGGGCGATGCCCAACTGGTGGTCGCAGGCGGAATCGAGAGCATGAGCCAGTCGGCGCATGTCCTGCCTGACTCGCGGCGCGGCCAGAAAATCGGGAGCTGGGAGCTGGTGGACACCCTCCTGCAGGACGGGCTGCTGGACGCCTTTCATCACTACCACATGGGCATCACGGCGGAAAATCTCGCCTCGCGTTATGGCATCAGCCGCGCAGAACAGGATGCCTTCGCCCTGGCTTCACAGCAGAAGGCACTCGCAGCCCAGGCCGGCGGGCGCTTCGCTGCGGAAATTCTTCCCATCAGCATTGCCCAGCGCAAGAGCGAGCCCGTCATCGTCGCGCAAGACGAGGGACCGCGCCCGGATTCCAGTCTCGCTTCTCTTGCCCGTCTCAAGCCCGCCTTCGCCCCCGAGGGCAGCGTCACAGCCGGCAATGCGTCCGGTCTCAATGATGGCGCTGCCGTGCTGGTGTTGTGCAATGCTGCAATCGCCAGGCAGCTCGGCACGCCGATTCTCGGCCGAATCGCGGCGTGGGCAGGCGCCGCAGTGGATCCTGCCTTCATGGGCCTGGGACCGGTTCCGGCGACGCAACGGTGTCTGCAGAAAGCAGGATGGGCATTGCACGATGTCGACTTGTTCGAAGCAAACGAGGCGTTTGCAGTGCAGGCCCTGGCCGTTGGCCGAGAACTGGACTGGGATGCAAGCCGCGTCAACGTCAATGGCGGTGCCATTGCGCTGGGCCACCCCATCGGCGCCTCGGGCAGTCGTGTGCTGGTGACCCTGCTGCACGAAATGCTGCGCCGCGACAGCCGCAAAGGCCTGGCAACGCTCTGCATCGGCGGCGGTCAGGGCGTGGCTGTCGCCGTGGCGCGCTGATACATGGTGACGATGTCGCGTGAGGGCAGCATGACGCTCTCGATGGCCCTGAATCCCCGGGCCAGCACGAATGCCTGTGCCTCACGGTTGGCCGGGCGATCGTGAACCTGGCAGCACACCGAGCTCAGCCCCTTCTCCCGACAGTCTTGCAGAACGCGCTCAAGAAGTGCACTGGCAATGCCGGTGCGCCGCACTCCCTGCTCCACGACAAGGCGTTCCAGAAACAGGAAGTCGTCAAACCGTGTGGCAAACCACAGCAAAGAAAAATCAGGCAGTGGATTGCGGGACGTCATGCCCAGACCGAAGGCCACCAGCCCGTCATTGCGTGTCTCCAGCAGACGTAGCGTACTGCCGTCGAAACGCTCGGCAAATTCCGCTTCCGGCAATTTCTGCGCGGCTGAACCTGACTTCTGGTTCAGGCGCCACGCAGCCTTGCAGGACGACGACTCGATGCGCCCACCTGAGCTCATTCCTTCAGAGCCTCGATTGCCTGATGTTGTGTCAGGAATACGCGTCCCGACAACTTCTCCAGAAAATCCGAGCGCTGCAAACCATCCATGACCGGCCCTTTGACTTCCGACAAATGCAGCATGATACCCAGCTCCGCAAGCCGTTCGTTGATTTCCAGAATGGAGTCCAGCGCACTCATATCCACTTCATTGACGGCCGTGCACATCAGCACCACATGTTTGAGCCGCGGTCGCTCGGCCACCATCGCGTAGATCATGTCTTCCAGATACCGGGTATTGGCGAAGTACAGACTCTCGTCAATCCGCAGCGAAAGAATTGTGTCGTGGGTCTGTACCTCATGGCGGGCGACGTTGCGGAAGTGCTCAGTGCCAGGCAGCTCTCCGACAATCGCCACATGGGGTCGGGAGGTCTTGTACAGATGCACGATCAAGGAAACCAGAATACCCGAAGCCACGCCAATCTCGACGCCCGCCAGCAAGGTGAGCACGATGGTGACCGTGACAGCCTGAAAATCAGCGCGGGAGTAGCGCCATGCCCTTGGCATGATGGAAAAATCAATCAGCGACCATACCGCTGCCACGATGGTGGCCGCCAGTGTCGCTTTGGGCAGGTAAACAAGCAGCGGTACGAACAGCAAGGTCGCAGCAGCGATCAGTAGAGCCGCAAAGAATCCAGCCGCCGGCGTGGCAGCTCCGGCATCGAAATTGACGACCGAGCGCGAAAAGCCGCCCGCGACGGGGAATCCGCCGAAGAAACTGGTGGCCATGTTGGCGGCGCCGAGTCCGATCAGCTCCTGATCGGGGTCTATGCGTTCGCGCCGACGCGCAGCCAATCCCTGGGCGACTGACACCGACTCCACGAACCCGATGGTGGCAATCAGTGCAGCAGAGCCTGCCAGCGTGCGCCACAGCTCTGGCGAGAATGAGGGCAGGCTGAAGCCCGGGAGTCCCGCAGGCACTTGACCCACCGTGGCAACGCCCTGTGTATCCAGCTGCCATCCCCACGCCGCCAGCGTTGTGAGGACTACCGCCACGACGGGGCTGACCCGCGCCGCCATGGACGCCGCGACAGCCGGGAGCCCGGCCATCTCCAACAGAGGCGCCAGGCCCTTGCGTGACCAGAACAGCCACAGCAAGGTCAGACCGGCGAGTATCGCCGTGGACAGATTGGCATCACCAAGCGCACCAAGCAGGGACGGCACCATTTCGGGCAGCGTGTGGCCGTGGGCGCTGACACCGAGCAGATTCGGCAACTGTGTGAAGGCAATCAGAATGGCAGAGGCGGTGATGAAGCCGGTGACCACGGGATGCGACATGAAGTTCGCGACAAACCCCAGCTTGAACAGACCCAGAAGCAGCAACAGAGCCCCCACCATGAACGCGAGGGTCATGGCGGCGACGATGTAGTCCTGCGGACTGAGCGCGAGCGACCCGAGGGCAGCGGCAGTCATCAGCGACATGACAGCCACCGGCCCGACCGACAGCACGCGGCTGCTGCCGAACAGGGTGTAGACCAGCAATGGCAGAATGCTGGCATACAGCCCCATCTCGGGGGGAAGTCCTGCAAGCAGCGCATAGGCCAGAGACTGCGGAATCAGCATGATCGCCACGATCACGGCGGCCAGCAGATCTTCCGCCAGACTCTTGCGATCATAGCGCCTGACCCACACCAGCGCCGGCAAAAGCTGACGCTTCGGCATTACTTTTCGACTTCCGGCGTGACCATCCATTCATGGCCCTTGAGCATGCCGTGCCAGTAGATCGGCGGCAGCATGTCCTTCTTCAGGATCCATGCCAGTCGTGTGGGCTCTGTGCCTTTGAGAATCCAGTCAGGGAAGCTGGGGATCAGCTTGCCGCCAAACCCGAACTCGGCCAGCACGATCTTGCCGCGCTCCACAGTCAG
>CAISYX010000164.1 GCA_903889815.1 uncultured Gammaproteobacteria bacterium | reverse complement strand
CTGTGGACTTGACCGCAAGGCGGCTGCGCGCTTCTCGTTTCTTCTGGCAATTCCGATCATCATGGCCAGCGGTCTGCTCAAGGGAGCGGAGTTGCTGCAGGACAGTTCGCAAGCGCAGTGGGGCATACTGGTCTATGCCATCATCGTCTCGGCCTTGGTGTCATTTTCCTGCATTCACTATTTCCTCAAGCTCATCGAGCGCACAGGTTTCATGCCATTCGTCATTTATCGGGTGGTAATGGGCCTGGGATTGCTGGCTGTTCACTTCTTTGAGCAGTCCTGATGGGAATTGCATTGCAATGTCTGCCGAGTCTGATTTCCAGTTGTGCAAGAAGGACGGACTCCTGACCTTGATCAGGGTCGGCGATCCCTCTCTGGGGGCCGTCAGCGTTGATTTTGACGACAAGACCATGGCCTGGCGTCAGCGGTACCCGCAGCAGCCGGAAGCGCTATTGAAGGCGTCAGGAGTGCGTGCGGGTCAGTCTTTGCGTGTCATCGATGCTACGGCTGGTTTGGGCCAGGATGCGTTCATGCTGGCCCACGCAGGATGCAATGTACTGATGCTGGAGCGTTCCTTGCTGCTGCACGCCTTGCTTGAAGATGGACTGCAGCGTGCAGCACAAAGTGAGGATGTTCGTGTCCGCAATGCCGCTGCCAGGATGCAGCTGGTGCTGGCCGACAGCACTAGCATCGATTTTGCAACACTGGGCGATACTCCCGATGTCATCTATCTTGACCCGATGTTTCCCGAGCGCCGCAAGAAGTCAGCAAAGGTCAAGAAGAACATGTTCATGCTCCAGCAATTGCTCGACGATGAGCCTCCGGCAGATGGCCTGTTGCTGAAGGCGCTGCAGTCAGCTCAGAAACGGGTAGTGGTCAAACGGCCACGAATTGCCGGATTCCTTGAAGAGCGCAAACCCTCTTTCCAGTTGCTGGGCAGTTCAAGCCGGTTCGATATCTATATGACTCAGCCGACGAGCCGTGTCAGCACGTCCTCGTAGATCCTGCTCAGCGCATCCAGGTCGGCTACCCGCACATTCTCATTGACCTTGTGAATGGTGGCATTGCACGGCCCCAGCTCCAGCAGCTGAGCGCCGGTTGGCGCAATGAAGCGGCCATCGGACGTGCCCCCCGTGGTGGAGCATTCCGTATCGATTCCTGTCACCGCCTTGATACTTGCCGCGACAATGTCTATGAGTGTTCCACGTTGCGTCAGGAAGGGCTTTCCTGACAAATGCCAGGCAAGGGAGTACTCCAGGCCATTGGCATCCAGAATGGCCTTCGTGCGCGCCTTGATGGTCTCTTCAGAAAGAGCCGTGGAATAACGGAAATTGAATGCAACGTCGAGTTCGCCTGGAATGACGTTGTCGGTGCCCTTGCCGGCATGAATGTTGGAGATCTGGAAGCTTGTCGGCGGAAACGATTCGTTACCTTCGTCCCAGCGTTCGCGGCACAGGGCATCCAGCGGCGCCATCGCCCTGTGAATGGGATTGCGGGCCAGGTGCGGATACGCCACGTGCCCTTGAATGCCATGGACCGTGAGGCGACCGTGCAAGGAGCCGCGCCTGCCTATCTTAATGACATCGCCGACCTGGGCCGTACTGGATGGTTCGCCAACAATACAGTACTGAATTTTTTCCTGACGCTTCTCGAGTACCTCGACCACTTTGACTGTGCCGTTCACGGCGCTGCCTTCCTCATCACTGGTGATCAGGAAGGCTATCGATCCGCGCAGAGGCCGGCCAGATGCTATCAAGCGTTCGCAGGCAGTAATCATGGCGGCAATGCTGCCTTTCATGTCCGCCGCGCCACGTCCGTAAAGAATGCCATCCCGAACCTGCGGCGCAAAAGGGTCACTGTCCCAATGTTCACTGGGGCCGGGTGGAACAACATCAGTGTGCCCGGCGAACGCAAACAGAGGGCCTTGCGTGCCCAGCCGGGCCCAGAAATTCTGTACATCACCGAAAGGCAGTGACTCCACCACAAAGCCCATCGCTTCAAGGCGCTCTGCCAGCAGGGCATGGCACCCGCCATCACTGGGAGTAACGGACGCTCTTTCAATCAAGGCCTTCGTCAAGGCCAGAGTAGGGGACATGGCATTACCTGCAAAAGACGCAAGAAGCGTCCTCAATTGTGGGTGTGAAGTTCTTCATTCAGTGCGATGGCTGTCTTGTTTGCCTTGCATTCCACGGCTCCCGTGACAGAGTTGCGACGAAACAGCAGGTCAGACTTCCCCGCGAGTTCGCGCGCCTTGCGCGTGCCAACCACCTGATTGTCCTTGTCCAGCAGCAATACCTTGGTGCCGGCTGTCACATAAAGACCCGCTTCGACGATGCAGCGATCTCCCAGCGGAAACCCGATTCCTGCATTGGCGCCGATCAGGCAGTCGCGGCCAACTGAGATGACTTCAGTGCCGCCTCCGGAGAGAGTGCCCATGGTGCTGCAGCCACCCCCCAGATCACTGCCGGAACCGATCATGACGCCTGCAGAGATGCGGCCTTCGACCATGGCCGGGCCTTCGGTACCAGCGTTGAAGTTGACGAATCCCTCGTGCATGATCGTGGTGCCTTCACCGAGGTAGGCGCCGAGTCTGACCCGCGCGGTGTGCGCAATGCGCACGCCCTTGGGAACAATGTAATTGCTCATTTTCGGAAATTTGTCGACGGACATCACTTCAAGAAGTTCGCCCTGCAATCGCGCTTCAAGTTGGCGCGCCGGCAGATCAGCAAGGTCGATTGCGCCCTTGTTCGTCCATGCCAGATTCTGCAACAGACCGAAGGCACCCGTCAGGTTCAGTGAGTGGGGTTTGCAGAGACGATGCGAAAGCAGATGCAGCTTCAAATACACTTCCGCAATGCAGGCGGGTGCTGCATCGGTTGCAATAAACATCACGGTGAGATCGACCTGCGCGCCGGCCAGGGCTTGCAAGGATGAAAGAATATCCTGGGGAGCGCTGGCTAGAAGTTCCGGCACCACTGAGGTGGAGAGGCTGAGCACTGCATTTCCTTCCTTGTAAGCACATGCTGCCGCCAGTGCTGCGGCGAACACCGGAGATGGTGCGCGCAGAACAACAGGAAAAAATACTTCGATGATGTCGCCGCGTCGATTGCGCGTGGCGAGTCCGATACCGAGACTGTGCAGAGACAGGGTGTGTGGCATTGTAGGCAATCTCCAGTGAATGAAAGCGGATTTCAGGCGTCAGCCAGCAGCGAGTTCAGAGCGACCGGATCGGCACTGCAGAGCCAGCCGCCGGGGGCGCGTATCAGAGGACGACGAATCACCGCTGGCCATGCCTGCATCAAGGCTGCAGCGTTGCTCTGCTCCAGTGACACACGTAACTGTTCCGGGAGGCCCCGCCAGGTAGTGCCTCGTGTATTGATGAGCGTGGACAATGGCAGGGCACCGAGCAGTTCATCACAAAGCGCTGCATCCAGTCCCTGCTTTCTGTAATCGTGAAAGTCATACGGGACATCATGCGCGTCGAGCCACTGCCGGGTCTTCCTGATTGAATCGCAATTGGCTATGCCATAGACAGTGATCATGACTTAATCGCCCAGCTCCTGTCGTATGTCGTACTGCAACTTTTCAATGGCTTCCGCGTCGGTAATCTTGCGATTGTCAGTGTCCAGAATATAGAACAGGTCTTCCACGCGCTCGCCTAGTGTCGCAATGCGCGCGTTCTGCAACTGAATGCTGTGATCAGCGAAAATCTTGCCAATCGACGCCAGGATACCCGGCTGGTCAGGGCAGTTGATCTCCAGTGTCGTGTAGGGATTGTCTTCGGAATTGATGACTTCAGTCTCAACGTGTCTGCTGAAATGCTTGAGCTTGCGATCGATCCGCTTCGTGGACGCCTTGAGGTGCTGACTTGGGTCCAGGAGGTATTCACGAATCAGGCCGATGATTTCCTTGCGGCGCACAATGTTTCCACTCACAGGAGTGCCATCACTTTCCAGCACCGTGAAGGTATTCATGCAATAGTTTTTTGCGGATGTGAAAATGCGTGCATCCATGATGTTCAAACCAAGCTTCTCGATGGCGGAAGCGGTACTGGCAAACAGATGGTTGCGGTTGAGTGTATAGATGAATATCTGTGTGCCGCCTCCAGTCGCAGTATCACTAGTGTCTTCGACCAGAATCAGTGTTTCCTGACCTTCATTGCGAGCAATTGCTTCCGTATGCCACGCAATGTTGGCAGAGGACTCGCGAACGAAATATTCATCATCGACATTGGCCCATATGTGCTCGATCTGCTCCGGACCGATGCCGCGATCGGTCAACTTGAGCATGACGCTTTCCTGTTTGTCCTTGATGCGGTCAACACGATCGATGGGATTCTCCAGCCCGCGGCGCAATGCCCGCTTGGTGCTCAAGTACAACTGGCGCAGCAGGGCAGCGCGCCATGTATTCCAGAGCGTGGGATTCGTGGCACAAATGTCCGCGACAGTCATGGCATAGAGATAGTCCAGGTGCAACTTGTCGCCGACCTGCAGAGCGAACTGTTGAATCACCTCAGGGTCAGCGATATCCATGCGCTGGGCTGTCATCGACATAAGCAGATGTTTGCCTATCAGCCATGCCACCAGTTTGGTGTCCCACGCGCTCAGATGATGCAGTCGGCAGAACTCGGCGCCATCGACCATGCCCAGGGTGGAATGATCGCCTCCACGTCCTTTGGCGATGTCGTGATAGAGACCAGCGATGTATAGAAGCTCTACTTTTGGCAGGCGCTTCACGATGTGCGCTGCGATCGGGAATTGCTCCTCGGCACCCGGATAGCGGAAGCGGCGCATGTTCTCCACGACCTGCAATGTGTGGGCGTCAACCGTATAGATGTGGAACAGGTCGTGTTGCATCTTGCCAGTGATGGCTCCGAATTCCGGCAGATAGCGCCCGAGAACTCCGTAGCGCGACATGCGTCTGAGTTGCGATGTCAACTCGTGAGGGGAGCGCAGCAATTCCATGAACAGGGTGACGTTGCGCAGGTCCTTGCGAAACTTCTCATCGATGATGACACTGTTCTCTCTGATCAGCCGTATGGTGGCGGCTCGCACGCCTTTGATCTGCGGGTTCTGCGCCATCAGCACAAAAATCTCCAGCAGGGCGAATGGAAAGCGCTTGAAGACGCCAGGCTGGGTGACTTCGATATAGTTGTTGCGAATCTGAAAGCGCTTGCTGATGACCTTGATTTCCTCCTTTTCGCCAGCTCGCAGAATCGCTTCGTCGAAGTGTTGCAGAAGCACGTCATTCAGTCCGCGCAGTGTGGCCACGGCGCGGTAATACTGTTGCATGAGCTTTTCGACGGCCAGGCTCTTGTCGTCATCCTGATAGCCGAACAGGCGGGCGAGATCTTTCTGACGATCAAACAACAGGCGATCTTCCTTGCGCCCGGCCAGCAGATGCAAGCCGTAACGAATTCGCCAAAGCAGTTGCTCGCCCTGCGCCAGGTCCTGGTATTCGGACTGCGTGAGAAAGCCAAGTGACACCAGGTCCGCAAGCGTGTCTGCCTTGTAGTGGCGTTTCGCGATCCAGGCTATTGTTTGAATGTCGCGCAGCCCGCCAGGCGACGTCTTGACGTTGGGCTCCAGTGCGTAGTCGATATCGTGGTATTTCTCGTGACGTGCGATCTGCTCATCGCGTTTGGCTTTGAAGAAGGCCTTGGTCGGCCAGACGCTGTCGCACTGTGTCTTTGCAATCATCGCATCGCGCAGCGCTTCCGGGCCCACGATGGTTCGTGATTCCATCAGGCTGGTTGCAACAGTAATGTCCTTGAGGGCTTCCTGCCGACATTGCTCGATTGAGCGGACACTTTGACCGATCTCAAGATTGATGTCCCAGAGAAATGTGAAGAACGCACTGATGTTCTGCTTGTAATCCTGATGATTGTCGAGACGCGTAAGAAGCAGCAGATCAATATCGGAATGCGGGTGCAACTCGCCTCGTCCATAGCCGCCGACAGCCAGCAGGCTGACATTGTTGGCATCGCCCCAGGAGTAGCGCTCCCAGGCGCAACGCAGCAGCTGATCCATGAACCAGGAGCGGCCGGTGATCAGTTGCACGATGTCGGCGTCCTGTCGATAGTGCTCATTGAGAATCTGCCGCGCCTGAGCCAATGCCTCCTTGAACAGCGGCACTGGTTGCGCACAATCCTTGAGGTTTTTGCGAAAGCGCTCCAGGTCAAGCAGCGAGTGACGCAGATTCATGTCCATTTCACTGGAAGTGACAAGCATGGCTGCATGGCCTGGAGTGTGCGCCGTTGCGGAGGCCAGGGGGTCAGAAGTTTTCATCGCTGCGTCGTGTCAGCACTTCCACACCGTCGGTCGTCACAGCCAGAGTATGCTCCCACTGTGCAGAGAGGCGGCGGTCGCGCGTGGTGACTGTCCAGCCATCGGATTTGGAGAGTTTGGTGTGATGAGTGCCAGCATTGAGCATGGGTTCAATCGTGAAGGTCATGCCTTCCTGCAGGACAATTCCGGTGCCGGGCTTGCCGAAATGCAGCACCTGTGGATCTTCATGAAAAACTCTGCCAATGCCGTGGCCGCAATATTCGCGCACGACTGAAAAATGATTGCTCTCTGCCAGGGTCTGGATGACATGCCCGATGTCGCCGAGACGTGTTCCTGGTTTGACGATCGCAATCGCGCGATAGAGGCACTGCCTGGTGATCTCGATGAGACGCTCGACATGGGACGGCACCTCGTCTATCACGAACATCTTGCTGGTATCCCCATGGAAGCCGTCCTTGATGACGGTTACATCGATATTGATGATGTCGCCTTTCTTCAGAATCTTGGTATCGCTTGGAATGCCATGGCAGATCACGTGATTCACGGAAGTGCAGATGGATTTGGGGAAGCCGTTGTAATTCAGAGGGGCGGGAATGGCCTGCTGGACGTTGACAATGTAGTCGTGGCAAAGGCTGTCCAGCTCGCCGGTGCTGATGCCGGCCTGTACATGGGGGCCAATCATTTCGAGCACATCCGCCGCGAGGCGTCCGGCCACGCGCATTCTTGCAATTTCGTCAGGCGTCTTGATGCTGATTGCCATAATTCAGGTAGAGGTCTCGTCGAGCTGTCCGCGGGGAGGTTCAGGGTAGACCTATTGTAAAGCAGGACTTCCTTGATTGACACCGTTACGGGGAGCCGCAGGGGTCGGTGCCTGTTGACCTGGCGCTTTATGTCCTGAGGCCGCTGTGGTATAAAGCGGCGCGCTTTGAAGCTCCCAAGGGAACATCAGGCGCAATTACATCTAAACCAACGTCGCACATACATCGACACATGTGTTCTGGGTGCCTCGTGCGCGGTAGCGTGCTCGGGGTTGAATCATGGGGTGTATGGAGGCTTAACCCGAAACAAAGGAAAAACCATGGCTACTGTTTCAATGAAGGAAATGCTCAAGGCGGGTGTTCATTTCGGCCACCAGGCCCGTTACTGGAACCCGAAAATGAAGAAATTCATCTTTGGTGCGCGCAACAAGATTCACATCATCAACCTAGAGCACACAGTTCCGGCTCTGAATTCAGCTCTCGAGCAAGTGCAGGCACTGGCCGCGCGCAAGAAGAAGGTACTGTTCGTTGGCACGAAGCGCGCGGCTGGCAAGATCATCAAGGAGCAGGCTGAACGTGCCGGCATGCCCTATGTCGACCACCGCTGGCTCGGCGGCATGCTGACCAACTACAAGACCATCCGTGGGTCCATCAAGAAACTCCGCGATCTCGAGACTCAGGCTCAGGATGGCACATTCGACCGCATGACCAAGAAGGAAGCGCTGATCCGTCGCCGTGCGATGGAAAAGCTTGAGCGCAGCATTGGCGGCATCAAGGAAATGGGCGGTCTGCCTGACGCTCTGTTCGTAATCGACGTTGATCACGAGCGCATTGCCATCACCGAAGCCAACAATCTTGGCATTCCCGTTATCGGCATCGTCGACACCAACAGCAATCCAGATGGCATTGATTACCCCATCCCCGGCAACGACGACGCCATTCGCGCCATCGAGCTGTATGCTCGTGCTGTTGCGGACGCGTGCATCGAAGGCCGTGGCGATCTGAACGTTGTCACAAGTGACAGCGAGTTCGTTGAGGTCAGCGACAGCGTGGCTGCCAGCGAGCAGACTGGAAGTGCAGCAGCTGGCGCATAAGTCCGCCTGACACGCAGAGGAGCGTCAGCGATGACACCTCACTCCCCAAGCGAGGCCGCTGGCCGAAGATAGAGCGGCCAACGCTGGAACAGGGAGAAAGAAGAGGGGCTTCGCCCCTTTTTTTTAGCCAGTTTTGACACATTGAATTCACCTTGGAAATCGACAGAGGCAAACAAATGGCAGAAATTACAGCAGGCATGGTCAAGGAGCTGCGTGAGCGCACCGGGCTGGGAATGATGGATTGCAAGAAGGCATTGGTGGAAGCCAATGGAGACATGGAAAAGGCGATCGACGATCTGCGCAAGGCGAGTGGCCTGAAGGCTGCCAAGAAAGCCGGCCGGAT
>CAISYX010000163.1 GCA_903889815.1 uncultured Gammaproteobacteria bacterium | reverse complement strand
GTAACGGCCAGGTTTACTAAGTTTTGAAATTCTTGCGTAGGTAAGTTGAGTTGCCATGCTGTCACCTGTAGAGTCGTTGTGGTGTACCATCATTTGTTCCCTCATTTTTTAGTGAGAAGAGGAAACAAAGTCTCAGCAAGCATAGTAATGACTGAGAACAGTAACGCCAGGATGCAGATGGATGGCTGCTAGCAAAACTCCAATTAAATCAAATGATAAAGACAAGAGGAGGGTGCTGACAGGTGCTCCGGAGTGCTTTGAGTTGCTCGGCCTTGCTTGCCCAAGTAGCATGACTCCCCCTCCGCCATGATTGCCTGCCACAACTCTTTCATGTCAGCCCTGACACCCTGCACTGCTACTGAATTTCCCGGGTCGCTTCTACGAAGGATTGCCGCGGTTCTGGTCTTGTCCTGGCTTTTGCCAGCCCACGCAGTTGAAGTATGCGCTGCATTTCGGGGACTGCATGAAAAACTTTGAAATCGAATTTTGAATTCCTCGCCTCAATACGTTAGTCTGCCCGGGCAGGCGTGAGAGGTATGGCTAATAACAAAAACCAAGCTTTATCAGGAGAGTCCAAGATGAGTACGGCATTTAAGGTTGTTTCACGAGTCATTGTCACGGCCAGCGCTATTGCCTGTGCACCGTTGGCTCTGAGCCAGACTGGCACCAGCGTCGATGCCGGGGACTGGCCGGTTTATCACGGCAACGAATTTTCGCAACGCTATTCCCCCCTCGATCAGATCAACGCAGAGAATGTCGGTTCGCTGGAAATTGCGTGGCGTTTTTCAACCACAAACTTCGGCCCGGCCATTGACTTCACGAATCCGTCCACGCCCCTGGAGATCGATGGTGTTCTGTACGCCAATGTCGGTGTGACACGCAATGTTGTGGCACTTGATGCGACAAATGGCGAAGTGCTGTGGTTGTGGCGCCCGGAAGAGGGTGAACGTTTTGACAATGCTCCTCGCAAAGGAGCGGGTCGCGGAGTGGCCTACTGGACTGACGGCGCCAAGAAGCGCATTTTTGATATTTCACCGGGTTACCATCTCGTCGCGCTTGATGCGGAAACCGGCCTTCCTGATCCGGCATTCGGCGAAAGCGGTATCGTTGACCTTATGGTAGGGCTGCGGAATGCTGAAGACGAGCGCTTTGACAGCATCGACATCGGGGCCTCAGCAGCACCCTTTGTGATGAACGATGTGATCGTGGTAGGTGCAGCCCATGCCACAGGGGGCAGACCGCGTTCCAAATCGAACGTGAAAGGGGATATCCGTGGTTTCGACGTGCACACCGGTGAATTGCTGTGGACATTCCACACCATTCCGGAGCCCGATGAATTTGGTGCCGAGTCCTGGCTCGAGAACAGCGCGGAGTACACCGGCAACGTAGGCGTCTGGGCACCCATGTCCGGCGACCCGGAACTTGGCCACGTGTACCTGCCGGTAGAAGACCCGACAGGGGACTACTACGGTGGCGATCGACCTGGCTCGAACCTGTTTTCCAGCAGTCTTGTGGCACTGGACATCAAAACCGGGGAAAGACAATGGCATTATCAATTCATCCATCACGACATCTGGGACTGGGACGTGCCAGCGGCTCCGGTGCTGATCGATCTGCCCAGTGGGCGCAAAGTGGTGATGTCGGTGACCAAGCAGGCGTTTGTATATGCCTTCGACCGGTTGACTGGTGAGCCGATCTGGCCAATCGAAGAGCTGCCGGTGCCTGCGGGCGATGTGCCCAATGAGTGGTACTCGTTGACCCAGCCATTCCCGACCCGTCCAGCCCCATTCGACCGCCAGGGGTTCACCGAAGACGATCTGATCGACTTCACACCGCAGCTGCGCGCGATGGCGCTGGAGGCGATTTCTGGATTCCGCCTGAGTCCAAGTCTGTATTCCGCGCCGTCTCTCACTGAGGCACCAGATGGTACACGTGGTTTGCTGAGCCTGCCTTCCTCAACAGGGGGAGCCAACTGGGAAGGCTCTGCGATAGACCCCGAAACCGGAATTCTCTATGTCCCTTCACGCACACAGCTGCAGGCACTGTCACTGGCCAAGAACCCGACCTCTGACATCGACTTGAGTCAGAATGTCGGTGTTCGAGTTCCTCGAGTGGAAGGTCTGGAAGTGGTCAAGCCGCCCTATGGTCGAGTGACTGCCATTGACATGAATTCCGGTGAACACCTGTGGTGGATTCCGAATGCCGACACACCTGCGCGAATCGCCAACCATCCTTTGCTGCAGGGCGTAGATCTGCCAGCAACGGGGATCCCGACACGTTCAGGTGTTCTGCTGACCAAGTCTCTCCTGTTTGTTGCAGAAGGAATCGGCACCGCTGATGCGATGCCGAGGATGCGTGCATTCAACAAGGAGACTGGCGATCTGGTGGCACTGATGGAACTGCCGGACAATCAGACAGGTTTGCCCTTCACATATGAACACGACGGCAAGCAGTACCTGGCGCTCTTCGTTGGTGGCCGCAGTACACCTGCTCAGCTGGTTGTATACGCGCTGCCGTAAGCAGGCGTCTTGTTGGTGATCCATTGCGCCCCGGTCCGCTAACAGTGGATTCGGGGCGCTTGGCTTTTTGGGCCCTGCCATTTTTGAAATTGACCTTGGAGACCTTATGCATTGCTTCCAGATATCCATTGGCCTGATTGCGCTGAGTGTTGGTCTGGCTTCTGGTGCTGTCCATGCTGCGGATGCGGGGGGAAATCTGCCCGAGCTCGTCAACCGCATAGATCTGATTCGTCATGATGCTCCGCCACTGGCGCTTTTCGGACCGCATGCCGTTGGGGTGAAGACGCTCATGCTGTCGGACCCGGGCCGCATCGATGTCGTCAATACCCAGGCTGGTTCCGACAATGTCCGCTATGACCGCCCGCTGACAATCGAAGTCTGGTATCCAGCCATGGCAATGGCCGGTGCAGCGGGAACTCAGTATTCCACCGAAACACGCAATCTTTCGATCAT
>CAISYX010000162.1 GCA_903889815.1 uncultured Gammaproteobacteria bacterium | reverse complement strand
GCTGGTGTACTACCTGGTGCCGGTGGTATTCAGCATTGATTTGAACGTGGTGCCCGACTCCTTCCGGCTGTAAATGCAAACGGCGGCATTGATAACGATATGGAAAAAGACTCACACAATGCATGGTTCAGATTCGGTAAAAAGCCTTTTTGATCCCCCACGCCAGCACGATTCCCGTCACCATGACTCCGTTCGCAAGAATGGTGGTGTAGTAGATATCGAAAGGTGGCGCAGCATCCAGCCAGCCATTGCTTAGTGCCAGAGTCCATCCCGTGAACAGCAACGTGGCACCGATGCCGATCCACGGAATGATGCCTCTGCATTTGTCCGTGATGAAGGCAATCAGATAGAGGCCAAACAGTCCGCCACCGAAAAGGGACACCAGGATGGTTCCATAGTCCTGCAGCGTTGTGGTGTCGGCCTGCAGAATGTAAAGCGCACCGCCAATCATCAGCATGCTGCTGACAGTGGCTATCGCGAACGCCACACGGAGATAGTGCGCATCACTGGCATGCTGGCGCAGGAAGCGGCGGTAGATGTCATTGATGCCCACGGTGGAAATTGAATTGATGCTGCTGTCCAGCGACGACATTGCGGCAGCGAGTGCCGCTGCAATCACGATGCCACTCAAGCCGACGGGCATTTCGTTGAGAATGAACCAGGGGAGTATCTCCTCGGCCTTGCGGGTGCCATCCAGCATCTGCTGCGCTTCCACTGCTGGAAACTGCTGATAGAAGACATACAGTGCCGTACCGAGAAACATGTAGAACGCCCAGATGGGCAGACTGCCGAGCACACACACCCACACCGCCTTGCGCGCCTCTTTCTCGCTGCGGGCTGCAATGTAGCGCTGAATGACATTCTGGTTGGTGGCGTACTCCGTGAGCCAGTTGGTCAGACCAAGAATCAGCATCATCGTGCCGGTCTTGTTCAACAGCGACAGGTCCCAGGTCAAGGGGGTGCTGACCCCCTGATTCCAGTCGGAAAAACTCAGCTTGTCGTGGGCCGTCGCGACCTCGAACACCTGACCAAGACCGCCTGGCAATGCCTGCACAATCACCACCAGCATGACCACTCCGCCGAGCATCAGCACGATGGTCTGAATCACATCCGTCCAGATGACGGCGTCTATGCCGCCGATGATGGTGTACAGGGCGACAAAGCCTCCCGCAATCACCACACTCAAGGTGCTGTCCAGTCCGGTGACCTCCTGAATCAACAGGGACAAAAGGTACAGAATCGTGCTGATGCGGACCAGCTGCGCAAACATGAACGTGGCAGCGCCGTAGATACGCACGCCGGGCCCGTAACGCATTTCCAGATACTCATAGGCTGTGGTCAGCGAATAGCGCCGGAAAATTGGAATGAAGAACAGCACGGCGATAATGGCGGTGAGCGGCAGCATGAGATTGGGAAGGTAGCGCAACCAGGCCGTCTTGAACCCATCGGCCGGATAGGCGATGAAAGTGACACTGCTGATGGACGTGCCCACCAGACTCAGGCCAATGACCCATCCGGCAAACTGCCTGCCACCCAGGAAGTACTCCTCAGTCGAGGTGTTGCGGCGGGAGAAGTAGACCCCGATGGCGAGCATGCCCAGCAGGTAGATGACCAACGTGACCACATCAATCAGGGGCAGTTTCATGCGCGAGCAAATCCTTGCAGTGTTTCTTGTTGTTGTGGAGCCCGCGCAAGCAGCGCGGGATCAAAAGGCGCCAGTGTAACCGAGAATCACAGCGCTGCCATGCCTGCTCTGGAAACGCTGCCATAAAACTGTCACGACAAGCGTCTACCATGCGCACATTGAATACGAATGCAATCTGTCTCCAATAAGCAGTGAGGTGACATGTGAGCCGAATAGTGTACGGCGTAGCCGGAGAGGGCTCCGGGCACACAAGCAGGGCGCGGGAAATGTTGCGCCACTTGCAACAGCAGGGCCACGAGGTACGCGTGGTCGGCTATGACCGCAGCTATGCGGCGCTCAAGGAAGAGTTCGATTGCCTGGAAATTGAAGGACTGCACATCGTCAGTGTCGACAACAAAGTCAGCGCCTTCGGTACGGTCACCCACAATCTTCGCCGCGCGCGCCGAGCCATCGTACGCAATCGATTGCTGGTGCAACTCTTCAATGAATTCCAACCCGATGTCGTCATTACCGACTTCGAACCGGCGACAGCCTGGCTTGCCAACTGGCGCAAGATTCCCCTGATCAGTCTCGACAATCAGCATCGCCTGCGTTACATGAAATTCAGCGTGCCGTCGACTCTGCTGTTCGACAAATGGCTG
>CAISYX010000161.1 GCA_903889815.1 uncultured Gammaproteobacteria bacterium | reverse complement strand
GGCCTGGCGTATCCACCAGGTGGCATACGTCGAGAACTTGTAGCCACGGCGGTATTCGAACTTGTCCACCGCTTTCATCAGGCCGATGTTGCCTTCCTGAATCAGGTCGAGGAACTGCAGGCCGCGGTTGGTGTATTTCTTCGCGATGGAGATCACCAGACGCAGGTTGGCCTCCACCATTTCTTTCTTGGCGCGCCGTGACTTGGCTTCGCCGATGGACATGTTGCGGTTGATCTCCTTGATCTCGGCCACGCTGACGCCGTTTTCCTTTTCCAGTGCCACCAGCTTCTTCTGGGCACGCAGGATTTCCGTCTTGAGGTTGCCGATTGACGCTGACCACGGCTCTTTCATGGCCACCAGCTGATCCACCCACTTCTCGTTCACTTCATTGCCCGGGAACAACTGGATGAAGGCTTTGCGGGGCATGCCGCCATTGCGCACGCAGACTGTCAGGATCGTGCGTTCGTTGCGGCGGACGCGTTGCAGCACGACGCGGATATGGGCCAGCAAGGGTTCGAATTGCTTGGGGGTCAGTTTGAAGGTCTTGAAGGCGTCGCCCAGTTTGTCCAGCTCGACCAGCGCTTTCTTGTGCAGACGACCATGCTTCTTGATGACAGCTTCAGTCGCGGCAAACTGCTCGCGCAGTTCGCCGAAACGCAGGCGGGCTTCCTCCGGATCGGGACCGGTCGCGGCTTCGTCGTCGTCAGCGGCAAGGACTTCGTCGTCATCGTCCTTGACGTCATCTTCGACGACGGGGATTTCTTCGACTTCGGCTTCTACCAGGGCGACGGCAATGACTTCCGCCGCGTCGTCGATGGAGAGATAGCCGGAGATGATGTCGCTCAGGCGGCGCTCTTCAGCATCCACCCCATCGTATTCCTTGAGGATGTGGGACACGGTGCCCGGGAAGCAGGCCATCGCCTTCATCAGTTCGCGCAGGCCTTCTTCGATGCGCTTGGCTATCACGATCTCGCCTTCGCGGGTCAGCAGTTCGACGGTGCCCATCTCGCGCATGTACATGCGCACCGGGTCCGTCGTGCGACCGGCTTCGTTCTCCACGGCAGCCAGGGCAGCGGCGGCTTCGGCGGCGGCCACTTCATCGGTGTTGCCATCGCCTTCATTCATCAGCAGGGTGTCGGCATCGGGCGCGGTCTCGTAGACCTTCATGCCCATGTCGTTGATCATCTGAATGATGTCTTCCACCTGATCCGGATCGGAAATGGATTCCGGCAAGTGGTCGTTGACCTCGGTGTAGGTCAGATACCCTTGTTCTTTCCCTTTGGCGATCAGGGCCTTGAGGCCGGTTAGTGGCAGTTGGGGTACGTGAGTTTCAGACATGGCTTCCCGTGAGTGGTCATAGTCGACCAAAATAAGCGTGGACTGGAAAAGAGCCGGGCATTATGCCTCAACGAGGCAAGCATGCCAACGACCGGTTTTTTGCAAATTTCATGTGCCTGGAGTACGCACACGGGGCTTCAATTGTTCAAGCAGCTGCTTCTTGAATTGCTTCTTGCGGGCATCTGCAAGCAGGCTGTCGATCAGGTACTGAAACTCGCTGGCCACTCCTTCCATCGGCGTGATTTTTTCGTTCTTGAGCAGTTGCGTAAGCTGAGTACCGAGCGGTGTACCGTAGCAGTGCCCCAGCATCGTGTAGGTGTTGATAGTGGGGTTGTGTTCTACCAATTCAACCAGCTCCAGCAACAGATCTGTGTATTGGTCGCCATTTTCGCGCAATAGTTCCAGATCTCTGTCCAATGCGCTTGCCACGGCCGGCTTGTACAACAGCAGTTCGATGGCCTTGAGTCCCGGACTGCGGGGAATCTGCTTTTCGCGCCTGGCTCTGGGCGCCACGGGCGTTGGCGCATTCGTGCGGCGGGGGACGTAGTCATCGTCCGGGGGCACGGGATAATCATCGGGCATGGCGTCGGGCGGCGGCGCGGGTGGCGGACTGGACTTGCTGACCAGCGCTTCCATGGAGCGGCTTTCCACGCCGGCCATGCTGGCGAGGCGGTCGATCATCAGTTGCCGGTACAGCCCACTGGGCATCTGCCGCAGCAG
>CAISYX010000160.1 GCA_903889815.1 uncultured Gammaproteobacteria bacterium | reverse complement strand
GCGATCTGCAGGCTCGCACCGGGGGTTTCACTGAGTTTGTTCCCTTGCCCTATGTGCCCATGGAAGCTCCGATGTACCTCAAGGGCCGTTCGCGACGCGGCCCCACATTCCGCGAAGCCGTGCTGATGCACGCGATCGCGCGCCTGGTGTTTCACGGGCTCATCGACAATATCCAGGCCTCCTGGGTGAAGATGGGACGGGCCGGCGTCGCGGTATGCCTGAACGCCGGATGCAACGATCTGGGTGGCAGCCTCATGAACGAAAGTATTACTCGCGCAGCCGGAGCCGGTTTTGGTCAGGAGTGGCCGCCCGAGGAAATCGAGGATGCCATTCGCAACCTGGGCCGCAGGCCGAGAATGCGGACCACGCTTTACGGTGATGCGACACAGGAGCGGCGGGCCCAGGCTTTGCAGACCAGCTTGCTGCAGGACATCGAGAATCTTCCGGCTGGAAAGCTGCAGCGCAGCAAACGACTCAGGTGGCAATCATGAAAATCGCAGTAACCGGCGCCAACAGCCGGGTAGGACAGACGCTATTGACCCATGTTCTGACACAAAGCGAACACACGGTCGTGGCCGGCGCCAGATCCCGTGGCGCGTTCTCCGGATTTCCAGACTCGCCCCGGGTCGCTCCGGTAGTCATTGATTACAGCGATGCCGCCGGTCTTGCTGCCGCTCTGGACAGCGTCGACTGCCTCGTGCACCTGGCAGGCATTTTGATGGAGAGCAAGGGCTCTACCTATCAGAGTGCCAATGTGGATGCCACTGCGGCCGTTCTGAGCGCAGCCCGGACAGCGGGAGTCGGTCACGTGGTGTTCATCAGCGTAGTGGGGGCACATCCCCATTCGGCCAATGCCTATTTCAAATCAAAGGCGGAAGGCGAGCGGCTGGTGGCTGAATGTGGGCTTTCTGCAACCATCATTCGCACTCCTATCCTGCTGGGACCAGGCGCTGCAGGGGCTGCCGCCTTGCAATGGGCCGCGTCCCGACCCAGGGTCAAGCTGCTGGCCGGCGGGCGCTACACCATGCACCCGCTGGACATCGACGATCTATGCGCGGCCATTCTCAACAGCTGCAATGCACGGCGAGAAGGCATCGAAGTGCATGAACTGGTGGGACCTCAGGCGATTCAATACTGCGACCTGGTCCGCATGGCCGCTGATCTTCAGGGCCATCAGATTGCAATCAGCTCTGTCCCGGTCAGCCTTGCAAAACTGGGGGCGCGGCTGAAGGGACTGATTCGACCTGGCGGCATGACACCCACGGTGATCGACGTGATCACCCTGAATGAGACCATCACTCACAATGCAGATCAGGCGCTGGGGGTCGATCTCACCCCACTGTCATCCACCCTGAAAAAATTCATCAAATCCTAGAGGCGAATGCCATGACCGACCCGAATGCTGCAGTGTCACAGGAAGCCCCGGCCATTCCAGCGCGCAGAAAACCCAGTGCCGCGCAGCGTCTTGTGTTTCTGGTCATCACCTTTCTCTGCTTCGCTTACCTGTACTATCGCCTCAATGGTGCCGCGCTGCGCGAAGGGATGACGCTGGTGCCTTACATGTCACAGGTGTTTGCCAATGTGCAATGGCTGAACTGGTTGTTGCTGATGGTGTCCTACTCGTTCATCTACTTCGCGATCGACACGCTGGTTATCACGCGCGCCTTGAACTGGTTCATCGCCAGCGTGAAATACCGCGACATCATGCCGATTCGCGGCAGTGCCTATATTATTTCAGTGTTCAATGAGCAGGTTGGCAAGGGCGCCATGGCGTACTATTTGAACCGTCGCGACAAGGTGCCTGGCTGGGAGACCGGCTCGGTCATGCTCTTCATCATGTTCTGTGAGATTTTCTACCTGCTGGTGTGGGCCACAATCGGCTATACCTTCACGACAGACATCCTGCCTGACGTCTTCAATCTGATTCCCTACATTGCCCTGGCCGCCGGGGTGTTTCTGGCTCTGTGGATGCTTTATTTTCAGGGGCGCATCCTGCCAGACAGCACGCTGCGCGACAAACGCATCCTGCACGCTTTCAAGATTGCCAGGCCGTGGCACTACGGGGCGTTCTTCCTTCTGCGCTCTCCTGCCATCATTGCGGCCATGATCGTCTACACGATTGCACTCGGACTGTTCGGAGTGGAAGCCAGCTTCCTGTCCTTGATTGGTGTGTTGCCGGTCATCTTCTTTGCGGCCACGGTGCCAACACCCATGCGGGCCGCAGCGATTACCCTGTGGGTGGTCCTGTTCCCTGAGAACGAAGGCCAGATGGCTGCGTTTGGTTTCGTGCAGCACAATTTCTTCATTCTGTTCAATGCTGCCATCGGGCTGCTGTTCTGGCGGCGCGCTCAGCGGGAGTTGTTCGGGACGTGATCGCCAACGCCCTGACTGCTCTGCGCCTGTTGCTGGCGCTTCCGGTTGCATGGGCCTGTGCCAGCCCCGGGCTGCTGCAGCCACCGCTTCTGCTGGCACTGGTAGTAGTGGCTCTGGCCACCGACTATTTTGATGGGAAACTGGCACGCCGGTTTGGAACAGCGTCCTCGCGCGGCATGCTGTTCGACCACAGCGTGGATTTTCTGTTTGTCACCAGCGCATTGTTCGGTGCAGCGACTGCAGGACTTGTCATCGTCTGGCTGCCGGTCCTGATTATGATTGCATTCTCGCAGTACGTCATCGATTCCTACTGGCTGTACCGGCAGAAACAGCTACGCATGAGTTTTCTGGGGCGCTGGAACGGTGTGTTCTACTTCGTGCCCATCGTGCTGCTTGCCATCTCGCGTCTGGAGTTTTTATCGGCTTTCGAGCAGGCTCTCTCCGGTTTGCTCTGGTGGTTTTCCGCCGTATTGCTGATCAGCACCGGTGTTTCCATAGTCGATCGCGGCATTGCACCATTGCGCGCTCGGTGACAGGTGGCAGATTTTTGCAGGCGCGGTGGGACGAACGACTCAGGAAAGACGAGCTTTTGAAAAGTCCATTCAACATCAACCAATCAGGAGCTGTGGCTTCTGCTACCGAGGAACAACACCCATGACAAGAACTACAAGAAACATTGGTATCGCCCTGGCGCTCCTGTGCGTTATTGGTACAACCTACTATGTCTTTACGGCACCCTATGTCCGTTTTCCGGGTGTCAGGCTGGGCGGCGAGCTGACAGCCGCGCCGGCGGACTGGACCCAGATCAATGGCGAGACCGTCGCGCAGCTCAAATTGGCCGGGTTTCCTCCCTTTGTGATCAATGTGTGGTATGTGGGCACACCTGACGGAATCATTACGGCTTCGCGACCGGACGATGGCTACTGGGCCAACCGGGCAAGGTCGAACCCGGATGGCTGGTTGCGCATCGGCGACCGCAGCTACTCCATGAGCGCCCGGGAAATCGTGGGCGAAGCCAGGATCCCGTATCTGGAACAGTACGGCGGCAAGTACAACATGCCCATGCGCTTCGATTTTGATGGAGAGATCATTCCAGGAACCAATGAGCCTCTGCATACCTGGGAGGTATTCTTCTGGACTGCGAGGTAGTGAAGGATTTCCCGAAGCGACACGGGGTCGCTATGCTGTCAACGCGAATCAATAAACTAACGGGGTAATGAAGAAATGGAAAAAATCACATACTTTGCAGGAATGGTATTTCTTGCTTTGTCACTCAATGCATACGGTGCCGAGGCACCGGAAACGATCACTGTCACCAGTTCAGCGTTCGAGAATCACGGCACTATTCCCGAAGAATACACGGCCTACAGCGAAAACAGGTCCATTGATCTCAGCTGGTCCAACTTGCCAGCGGGTGCCGTGCAGCTGGCCCTGATCTGCGACGATCCGGAAGTTGTAACAATCGGCATGATGGAGTCACCATTTCCACACTGGGTGGCTTACAACATCCCGGCTTCTTCTTCCGGACTGCCAAAAGACATGACCAAGGAAGCCGTTGTGACTGGAATCGCTGGCCTTGAAGGCATGATCAACGGCCTCAATGGCACCAGCCGTTCTGGCTACTTCGGTCCGCGCCCACCGGTAAATGGCCATCTTCATGCTTATCATTTCAGAGTCTACGCACTTGATGCCGCGCTGAATCTTCCACAAGGATTGAACAAGGCGCAACTGCTGGAGGCGATTGAAGGTCACGTGCTTGCTACAGGCATGCTGATGGGTCACTACGAACGCAAAGCACCGTAAGTCTGCTGCAGAAAACGACGAGGGTTTGCTTCCTGTCCTGCACCTGACCACACGGTCATACAGGCATGAGAAGCAAGCACGCCCTTTACTTACTGTCCAACGTCGTCCTTTTCTCGACACCGTTGCCTGTCTGCTCTTCCGAATAATCCTCAAACAGGTTGATCCAGCGGTCAGTCTTGCGGCCGAACGTCATC
>CAISYX010000159.1 GCA_903889815.1 uncultured Gammaproteobacteria bacterium | reverse complement strand
GTGATAGAAGCCGGTTTTCCATTCCTTCACTTTCGCACGCGTGCCCTCAGGGGGTACCAGCACGACGAGCTCAGGGTTCTCCCTGTACTGCTGGACCGTCTGGTCCACCAGATTCTGATTGCGGCGGCGGTCCACCGGAATGCCACCCAGCCATTTCATGAAACCCGTGAAGGGGAAGGGAAACAGGGAATGCTTGCCCATCCAGTGCACACGCAGGCGCAACTGCAGCACGACCATCAGCATCAGTGGAAAGTCCCAGTTGCTGGTGTGCGGAGCGCCAATCAGCACGAAGCGGGCTCCTTCTACCGGCTTGCCCACCGTCTTCCAGCCCAACAACTTCAATAGAACGATAGCCAGACCGCGCAGGAGGGGGGTAATGAAGGGAGTACTGAAGACGGTGCGGCGCATGGCTCACCAGCTCTGCACAAAGTCGGCGACCGGCAGTTCCCGCGGCGCTCGCTGCGGACCGTCTGGATGGCCGATGTAAAGGAAAGCAATCAGCTTTTCATGTGCTGCGAGTCCCAGCCCATTGCGCACGGCCGGGTGCACAGCAAAGGGGCCGGTGCGCCAGACGGCGCCGATCCCCTGCGCATGGGCCGCCAGGAGCATCGCATGGGTGGCGCAGGCGGCGGCCATGTCCTGTTCCAGCACAGGAATCTTGGGATGCTCCGCGGCACAGGAGATGCTGGCGATCACCAGGGGTGCGCGCAGGGCCTTGCCACGGGCGCTCTGCACCTCGTCCTCATTCAGGCTCGGGTTTTCCGCCAGCGCGGCGGCAGCAAAAAGATCGGCCAGGCGCTGCAGAGAGTCGCCCTCGATGCGCAGAAATCGCCACGGCCGCAGCTGGCCATGATCAGGTGCCCGCAGAGCTGCCTGGAAGAGTGCCTGCACGGCAGTGCCGGAAGGCGCCGGCCCGGAAACACGGGGGACAGAAGTACGTGAATGCAAAGCGGTAAGCGCGTCCATCGAGAGCCCTGCAGCGTTGTTGTGTGTTGTGTCGCAAATGCTTGCCGGCAAGAATAGAGGAACTCGGGAGAAATTGGGAGTCGCGCGTCTGCGGTCGTCGATGGCGCTTTCTTTGTGGTATTAATTCCCACTAAAATAGTCAACAATAGCGCCTGAACCGATTACAGCCATGCGCACTTTTGAGGCCCCTGCATGAATTCCGTTGCCGACCTGATCGCCGTCAGTACTGAACGCCCCTTCTACCCTCAGGCGAAATCACGCTGGTACGGCAAGACAGCAGGCAGAAGATTGCGCCTGGTTTTCAGCTTCTACTCCCCGGATGGCAATGAAGTGGCCATGCCGCTGGCCAGCATGTCGGCCTACCTGAAGCGAGACTTTCCGTGGGTGGACGTCATTCTCAAGCCGATTCTGATCATCCGCGATGCGGAGGCCTACAATCCCGAGAATTACGCCCGCAGCATTGCCGAGCTGCAGCCCGATCTGATCGCCTTCTCTGTGATGAGCCCGCACTGGTATCCAATGGAACCTTACTTCGCCGTGCTCAAGTCGATGCTGCCCGAGCTGCCGATCTGCATCGGCGGCTATCAGGCCATGCTCTCTCAGGAGCAGACCATCGAGAATCCCAACATCGACTTCATCTGTGTCGGCGACGGCGAGTATGCCATCGGCAACCTGGTCCAGTTCCTGCGCGGCAGCAAGGATGGTCCGGTGGATGGGATGTGGGAGAAATTGTCCGATGGCGAGGTCATTCGCACCGAGCCTCACCAGATCGGCGATCTCGCTTCGCTGCCGTTCCCCGATTACGACATCTTCGCCAAAGACGGCAGGTTTGTGGATGTCAACACGTCCATCTTCGGCCCGAAGGAAAAGGTGGTGCTGCCGGTAATGACGGGCCGCGGCTGCCCCTATCGTTGCACGTATTGCTGCAACACGCCGCTGCTGGATGGCTGGAAGACCAAGAAGGAATTCCTGCGCAAGTATGATCCGGAGGACATGGTCAACGAGCTGATTCGCTTGCGCGACAAATACAATGTCGGCTACTTCGAATTCTGGGATGAGCTTTTCCTTTCCAATCTGAAGTTCGTGCGCGCCTTCTTCGAGATTTACAAAGAAAAGATCCGCCTGCCGTTTTCCATCAATTCCCGCGTGGAAGTGATGAACGAGAAGTTCTGTGAGTCGGCTGCAGAAGCCGGGTGTCACACAATCTGGTTCGGCATCGAGAGTGGCGACGAGAAATACCGCACCAGCTTTCTGGGTCGCAAGATGACGAACCAGCAGATAGTGGACGCGGCCGAGAACTGCAAGAAAGCCGGCATCAACCGGCTGACGTTCAACATCGTCGGCATGCCTCTGGAAACAGCCGAGAACATGCGCCAGACCCTGGAGCTCAACCGTCGCATTGCCCCGGAATTCTTCTTCTTCTTTCCCTATATCCCGCTGCGCGGCACGCCACTGTATGACCGCGCCGAAGCGGAGGGCTTGCTGTTGACCAGCAAGAAGAACCTGCACTATCTGTCGGCCGCCAATGACAAGCAGTTCACGCTCAACATGAAGGAGCGTCCCGATCTGCTGACGGCCGAAGACTACAACAGCATCTGTCAGGAAATGCTGGCTTTCCAGGAGAGCAACAACCGCCTCAGTCTGGACGACGACACTGGCCGGCCCGTGCGGGCGACAGTGGAAGACAAGAGTTTCAGCCTGATTGATGACGCGCAGAAGGCGGCGCTGCAAGAGAATCGTGACGCGGCAGCCCCCGTCGAGTCTCCGGTCAAGGTGTATGAGCCTGCGACAGTGGCACTCGCTGATCCGGCGCTGGCGAAAGACAGCGGCTTGCTGTCGGGGCTGCGCAGCCTGTTCCGAAATTGAGAGCGTCCGTACCCTGTTGACATCATGTGGGAGCTTGCCTCCAAGCGAATTGTTCGCGGGCGAGCCCGCTCCCACTGGCTGCCCACCTACCTCGGATAGTCTGCAATGGCCTTCTGGAAGCTGCGCCACGACAGCACCGCCATCAGCACGTTGCCCAGCAGGGCGCCCCCATAGAAGCCCCACAGCCCGAACAGTTCACTCCCGGCCCAGGCCAGCGGCACGTAGAACACAAAGAAGCGGGCAATGCTCAGATACAGCGCCACCATGGGCTTGTGCAGGGCATTGAACGCCGAGTTGGTCAGAATGATCACGCCCTGCAAGCCATAGCCCAGCGGCAGTATCCAGATGAACATCCGGATGCCTGCGGCCACGTTCTCGTCTTCTGTGAAAATCGTCGCAATCATTCCCGCCGTCAGCGCCAGTACCCCATAAATCAGCAGTTGCCAAAGCAGGATGAACCGCAGTGTCATGCGATAGGACTCGGCGATGCGGTCGAGCCGCCCGGCCCCTAGATTCTGGCTCATGAACGGGGGCAACGTGGAGGACAGCGCCAGGACCAGCAGACTGGCGATGGACTCGATGCGTGACCCCACCCCAAAGGCGGCCACAGTGCTCTCGCCGTAACCGGCCGCTATGGCTGTCATGACGCCGGCTGCGACGGGGGTGAGCATGTTCGCGCCCGAGGCCGGGATGCCGATGCGCAACATCTCTCTGCTGGACGAGATGAAGACCTTCAGCGAGGGAATGCCTTTGTAGATCAGTTCCAGCTTCACAATCAGGTAATAGAACAGGTAGCTGAAGCCCACGATCCAGGAGATCAGGGTGGCAATCGCGGCGCCCTGCATGCCCATTGCCGGAACCGGGCCGAGGCCGAAGATCAGAATCGGGTCCAGCAGCGCATTGATGAGCCCCGAGGCAGCCATGACAAGGCTGGGGGTGCGTGTATCGCCACAGGCACGCAGCACACTGCTGGCTGTCGTCATCCCCACCAGAAGTGCACTGGCTGGCAACCAGATGCCCATGTAGTCGCGAATCAGGGGCAGCAGATCTTCGTCAGCGCCCATCAGCAGGAAGATCTCATCCATGAACATCCACGCGATCAGCGACAGCACCAGCGCCAGCAGAATGGACGTGTAATTGGTGACAGTCGACGCCTGCTTGGCTTTCTCGTGCTCACAGCTCCCAAGATACTTGGCCACCACCGCAGAGGTGCCGATGCCCAGGCCGATAGCCAGGCTCAGAATCATGAAAGTGACAGGGAAGGTGAAGCTGATGGCCGACAGCGGCTCAGTGCCCATCATGCTGATGAACACGGTGTCGACAAGATTGAAGGAGAAGAGCATGAACATCCCGACGATCATCGGGCCGGTCATGCGGATCAGCGTTGCCGGAATGGGATCATCGACAAGGCTGTGGCGTCTGTGTGAGGAGCTCTCTGCCATCTGTTGACACTGAGTCAGCTTTACAACCACTGCGAAGCGCTATGCTCCCGGTAGAGATAAGAGCCTGATGTCCTGTTCTATTGTTGTTGTTGATTGCCCTTTTTCAAAGCGGTCTGTCATTACCAGCCAATCGCATCTGCAGCAGTTGCTTGAAGCACTTCAGATTGCCGAACACCAGTTCAGCACTGTTGCTGACTTCCGGATTCCCCGTGGCATCGCTGATGAGCGCGCCGGACTCGTGCAGAATCAGCAAGGCTGCCGCAATCGAGGCAGGATCAATTTCCCCCAGCCAACCGGCATCCGCGCGTCCTGCGCCGACCCAGGCCAGGTCCAGCGCCGGGCAGCCCGTCAGGCGCACGTCACACTGCACGCCATAGAGTTTTTGCTGCAGGCGCAGCAGCATGTCGCTGTGGGCTGCATTGTCAGCTTCAGTACCAAGCACCGCGAGGCCGCCTTCCAGAGCTCGGGCAGTGCTGGCGCGCAGGCGGTGCGTATTGACCTGAGCGCCGGCGCCACGGCTGGCTGTGAACTCTTCTCGCAACAAGGGATTTACAAGTACCGCATGGTTGACACGCCCGGCGGTGCTCAAGGCAATCGACACACAAAAATGTGGAATGCCGCGGCGGTAATTGGCATTGCCGCACAGAGGGTCAATGATCCACACGTTCTGTGTGTCACCGCCTTTGGTGAATCCCGAGACGCGAGACTGAATGCTGTATTCCGGGTGGGCTTTCTGAAGATGGAAAAGAATGGTCTTTTCGGAGTCCAGATCCATGTTGGTAATGACCTGACCGCCGCTCTCCTCGACGACGCGAACTCTGTCGAGACGGTCACTGTTGTGGGCGAGGACTTCGGCGGCATCACGTGCGGCCTTGAGAGCGATATTGACAACGGCATGCATAGTATCTGGAAACCCGGGTTTTTAAGGACGCGCAATCATAGCAAATGCCGTCTTTTTAAGCTGCTATAATCCAGTCCAGTTTTTTTGCGGCCCGCGAAGGGCAGAGGGAACCCTTGTCCAACATCGAGAATCAACAGAATTGCTTCAACAATATTCGTATCGTCCTCGTCAATACCTCGCATCCCGGCAACATCGGCGCGACAGCCAGAGCGATGAAGAACATGGGACTGAGTCATCTCACCCTGGTCGACCCTGAACAGTTTCCAAGCCCGGTGGCCTCAGGTCGTGCCGTTGCTGCCGTGGATATTCTCGAGCGCGCCAAGGTGGTGGCAACACTGGAAGAGGCTGTCAGTGACTGTGGTCTGGTGATTGGCGCCAGCGCCCGCGTGCGCCGGATTCCGTGGCCGCTGATGTCGCCCGTCGAGACTGCCGTCAAGGTGGCCGATGAGAGCAGACTGAATCAGGTCGCCCTGGTATTTGGTCGCGAGGATTCGGGCCTCACCAATGAAGAGCTGCAGCTGTGTCATTTCCATGTGCATATCGCAGCCGACGAGAACTACAGTTCACTCAATCTTGCCGCCGCCGTGATGGTCATCTGCTATGAAGTGCGCATGGAATTGTTGCGTCGCGCGAGCCTGACTGCCCCGGCTCCGGTGCACAACGATGAGACCATCGTCGAAGGAGTCGACTGGGATGTGCCCAAGGCCACGGGCCAGCAACTCGAGAATTTCTACACCCACCTGGAACAGGCCATGATCGACCTGTACTTCCATGACCCTGAGAATCCGCGCTTGCTGATGATGCGCATGCGCCGCCTGTTCGGCCGCATCCGGCCCGATCAGATGGAGATCAGCATTCTGCGCGGCCTGTTGTCCCATGTGGACATGCTGCAGGAGCGTGCTGCACGCAACATCAGCGTCGAGCAACAGCGCCAGGAGCGCCGTGCCGCAAAGAAGGACTCTGACGGGGAGATCTGAGTCCCTGCACACCATTTGTTTCTATTCACATCAGCATCACAGGTTTGAGAAAGCATGCATTTTTTGTACGAACAGATTGCCACCGAGATCGCCGCCCGTCCCGCTCAGGTTGAGGCCGCCGTTGCCCTGCTCGATGAAGGCGCCACGGTGCCCTTTATTTCCCGCTATCGCAAGGAAGTCACAGGTGGTCTGGACGATACGCAGCTGCGCAAGTTGCAGGAGCGCCTGTACTACCTTCGTGAACTCGAAGAGCGCCGTGACGCCATTCTCAAGAGCATCAAGGAACAGGAAAAGCTGACGCCGGAACTCGAGAAGCTGATTCGCAACGTGGGTACCAAGACAGAACTCGAAGATCTTTATCTGCCCTACAAACCTAAGCGTCGCACCAAGGCACAGATTGCCCGCGAGGCAGGCATCCAGCCGCTGGCAGACATGCTTTATGCCGAGCCGCAGCGCAATCCGGAGCAGGAGGCCGAGGCCTTCCTGAATGTCGATGCCGGGTTTGCCGACGTCAAGGCTGTGCTGGACGGCGCTCGCCACATCCTGATCGAACAATTCAGTGAAGACGCGAAACTGCTTGGTCAGCTGCGGGAGTACTTCTGGAAGAAAGCGCAGATAATCTCCGAGCTGGTGCCAGGCAAGGAGCAGGAAGGGGCCAAGTATCGCGATTACTTCGAATTCTCTGAAGCGCTGGAGAAAATTCCCTCGCACCGCGCGATGGCCCTGTTCCGCGCGCGCAAGGAGGGAATCCTGCTGTTGAATGTGGACATCAAGGATCTGGACACTGCACAGCGTCATCCCTGCGAGACATTGATTGCCGGATTCTGGAACGTCCGCGATCAGAGTCGCGCCGCCGATGCCTGGTTGCTCGATGTCGTGCGCTGGACGTGGCGCGTCAAGTTGCAGAGTCATCTGCAGACTGACTTTCTCACGCAGATCCGCGAGCGCGCCGAAGAAGATGCCATCGATGTGTTCGCCAAAAACATCAAGGACCTGCTGCTGGCAGCCCCGGCGGGCAAGAAAGTCACCATCGGCCTCGATCCTGGTTTGCGCACGGGAGTGAAGGTCTCCGTCGTGGACGAGACAGGCAAGGTGCTCGACCACACGGCGATCTTCCCGACAGCGCCACAGAATCGCACGGCGGACGCTGCAAGAGTGCTGCTGGATTTCTGCAAGCGTTACGGCGTGGAGCTGATCAGCATCGGCAACGGCACGGCTTCGCGGGAGACTGACCAGTTCGTGGCAACCCTGCTCAAGGCTCACCCCGAACTGCGCATCAAGCGCGTGATTGTCAACGAAGCAGGGGCTTCTGTTTACTCCGCATCCGAGCTGGCCGCCCTGGAGTTTCCCGATCTGGACGTCACCATTCGTGGCGCGGTGTCGATCGCGCGGCGTCTGCAGGACCCGCTGCCCGAGCTGGTGAAGATCGACCCGAAATCCATCGGTGTGGGGCAGTATCAGCACGATGTCAGTCAGGTGAAACTCGCGCGCAGCCTCGACGCCGTGGTGGAAGATTGCGTGAACGCCGTGGGCGTCGACGTGAACACAGCTTCGGCACCGCTGCTCAAGCGCGTGTCCGGTCTGAACCAGACGCTGGTCAACAACATCATCGATTTTCGCAATGCCAACGGGCGTTTCCGCAGTCGCAACGATCTCAGGAAGGTGCCACGTTTTGGCGACAAGTCCTTCGAGCAGGCGGCGGGCTTTCTGCGTGTGAACGAGAGTGAGAATCCGCTGGATGCCTCAGCGGTTCATCCTGAGTCCTACTGTGTCGTGGAGGCCATTGCGAAGCGCAACAAGCGCGACCTCAAATCCATGATTGGCGACGTGACGTTCATTCGGTCGCTGAATCCGCAGGACTATGTCACTGCCGAGTTCGGGCTGCCAACAGTGCAGGACATTCTGCGCGAGCTGGAAAAGCCGGGACGCGATCCGCGACCCGAGTTCAAGACGGCGGAGCTGCGCGACGGTGTCGAGAAGATCAGTGACCTGGTGCCGGGCATGACGCTGGAAGGCACTGTCACCAATGTCACCAACTTTGGTTGCTTCGTCGACGTGGGCGTGCACCAGGACGGTCTGGTGCACATTTCAGCGATCTCGGAAAAATTCATCAAATCGCCCCACGAAGCAGTAAAGGCTGGCGATATCGTCAAGGTGAAAGTGCTGGAAGTGGATCTGGAGCGCAAACGCATCGCCATGACGATGCGTCTGAGTGACGAGTTGCCAGCGGCGGGTGCGGCGACGGCAGGCAAACAGGGAAATTCCTCCCGCCGCAATCAGACCCAGTATGCCGAGCGACAGAAGAAAGACTTCGAGGCCGCTGCCGCGAACAAGCGCCAGACCGGCACGATGGCGGCGCTGTTTGAGCAGGCACTGAAGAAAAAGTAAGGCTTGAAGTTGTGAGCAGGCTCTGCGGCAGCCGCAGAATCCTGCCTGCAGGAGCTTGCCTGGCTAAGGGGGCTGCTTGCCTGTGGGAACTTGCTGGCAAGCGAACAAAGCCAGTCGACTGGCACCGAAAGAGGCCCCGGGCGGCAGCCTTCCCGTTCAGCGGCATAAACGACCCGCACCGAGTGAGCAAAGAGACCGTGGCT
>CAISYX010000158.1 GCA_903889815.1 uncultured Gammaproteobacteria bacterium | reverse complement strand
TCAAGGAGCAATGACATGGCAGCAGGCAAACCCCTCACCGGCGCAGGACTGCGCGGCCAGGTGGCCGGCGAGACGGCTCTGTGCACGGTCGGCAAGACGGGCACCGGACTGACCTACCGCGGCTACGACATCAGCGTGCTGGCTGAAAAAGCCCGCTTCGAGGAAGTCGCCTTCCTGCTGCTGCGCGGGCATCTGCCCACACGCGCGGAGCTTGACGCTTATACAAGCAAAATCAAATTGTTGCGCGCTCTTCCTCAAGTTCTGAAAGACGTGCTGGAACGCATTCCCGCCAGTGCTCATCCGATGGATGTGATGCGCACTGGCTGTTCGATGCTGGGGAATCTGGAGACTGAACAGAGCTTCGCGCAGCAGGACGATGCCATCGACCGTCTGGTGGCGGTGCTGCCCTCGATCATCTGCTACTGGTATCGGTTCTCGCACGACGGCGTGCGCATCGAAACGGCGCTGGACGATGCTTCCATCGGCGCCCACTTCCTGCACATGCTCAGTGACAAAGAGCCAGAGAACTTGTTCACCCAGGTGATGAACGTGTCGCTGATTCTGTACGCGGAGCACGAGTTCAATGCGTCCACGTTTACAGCGCGGGTGTGTGCATCGACCTTGTCGGACATGCACTCCTGCGTGACTGCGGCGATTGGCTCCCTGCGCGGACCGCTGCATGGCGGTGCCAACGAAGCGGCCATGGACATGATCCAGCGCTGGAGCAGCGCCGACGAGGCAGAACGCGAACTGCTGGGCATGCTGGCCCGCAAGGAGAAGGTGATGGGTTTCGGGCACGCGATTTACTCCGAGTCCGACCCGCGCAACGTGATCATCAAGCAATGGGCCGCAACGCTGGCGCAGCATGTGGGCGACACCCTGCTCTATCCGGTGTCAGTGCGCTGCGAAGAGGTGATGTGGCGCGAGAAGAAGCTGTTCTGCAATGCGGACTTCTTCCACGCCTCGGCCTATCACTTCATGGGCATTCCCACGAAGCTGTTCACGCCGATCTTCGTGATGTCCCGCGTCACCGGATGGGCGGCGCATGTGAAGGAACAGCGCAGCAACAACCGCATCATCCGCCCAAGCGCCGACTACACCGGGCCTGCTACGGCCGACTGGGTGGATATTTCCGACAGAGTGTAGGAGCGGGCCTGCCCGCGAACTGTTCGCTTGCAAGCAAGCTCCCACACAAACGAACCTGACTCACAATATCAGCGAGCAAAAGCAATTCGCGGGAATCGATGCGGGTACTCAATCATTTCTGCAGTGAGATCAACGTCCAGTTGCGGCCAGTAAAAGTGGCCTGGTGACACTTCCTGGAAGTCGCTCAAAACCCCGTGGGTTTCTGATCTGAACCATGGAAACTGGTCAAACGAAACAATCAGATCCCGCCCTTGCCATCGGATTGAAAAGCCCGTTTTAGACACGCTCGTCAGCTCCGTGGTCGAAGTGACGGTTCCAGGCTGAGATGAACTCATGCTGATGCTCCTCAATAACAATTTTGATCTGATTGAGTTGACGCTCGGAGTGCCCTCGATTCTTTACCAGTTCAGGCGAGGGTTCAAGCCAGAACTTGGATTCTCCTGCTGAGGAAACAATGTGAATGTGTTTTCTGTCTTCCTCTCTGGAATAAAAAAAGAATCTATAACTTTTGTGGAGATAAACCGTCGGGCTCATGCATAAGGCTCCCCTGAAAAAGTCGGGGGCAGCAGCGCTGCCCCCTGTGGGCTGCTGATCGCGAAGGAAGCAGTTCCGGATACAGCCCGACCCGCCCGTCATCCTTGTCGGGCAATGCAAACACCTTCCTTGTGTTCACTCCAAGCGTAGGACACGAAATCCGCGCCCGCCAATCGGCTCGGCAAATATTTTCGGCTCGTCTTTTCCGCTACCATAGCGCCACTTTTTCATCCCGAGGGAAGCCCGATGTCAGCCAATGTGGAATTCAACGCCAGACCCGCCCCGGACAAGGAGCTCGTGGATATCGCGCGCTATGTCACCGACTACCAGATCACCTCCGCCGAAGCCTATGACACCGCCCGCAACTGCCTGATGGACACCCTGGGCTGCGGCCTGCTGGCCCTGCGTTTTCCGGAGTGCACCAAGCTGCTTGGGCCATTGGTAGAAGGTACCGTGGTTCCCCATGGCGCGCGCGTGCCCGGCACCCAGTTCCGGCTCGACCCGGTAAAGGCGGCGTGGGACATCGGCTGCGTCATCCGCTGGCTGGACTACAACGACACCTGGCTGGCGGCCGAATGGGGCCATCCTTCTGACAATCTGGGGGGCATTCTGGCCGTGGCGGATTATCTGTCCCAGCGTGCCGTGGCGGCCGGCAAGGCACCGCTGCTCATGCGCGACGTGCTGACGGCCATGATCAAGGCCCACGAGATCCAGGGCGTGATCGCGCTGGAAAACAGCTTCAACCGCGTGGGCCTGTGCCATGTGCTGCTGGTGCGCATCGCCTCCACCGCCGTGGTCACGCAGATGCTGGGTGGCTCGCAGGCGCAGATCATCGACGCGCTCTCGCAGGCCTGGCTCGATGGTTCCAGCCTGCGCACTTACCGGCATTCGCCCAATGCAGGGCCGCGCAAGTCCTGGGCGGCGGGCGATGCGACCTCACGCGCCGTGCGCCTGGCCGACCTGACCATGCGCGGTGAGATCGGTTACCCCAGCGTGCTGACAACGCCGAAATGGGGCTTTTACGATGTCTCTTTTAAAGGCAATAAACTAGCTTTTACAAGGGATTACGGCTCTTATGTGATGGAACAGATTCTCTTCAAGATTTCCTTCCCCGCCGAGTTCCATTCCCAGACCGCTGCCGAAGCTGCCGTGCGTCTGCACCCGCTGGTGAAGGACAGGCTGGACCAGATCGAACGCATCGTCATCCACACCCACGAGTCGGCCATCCGCATCATCAGCAAGAGCGGCCCGCTCAACAATCCAGCGGACCGCGACCATTGCCTGCAGTACATGACGGCCGTGCCACTGGCTTTTGGCAATCTGGTCGCCGAGGATTACGAGGACGACTTCCACAAGGCGCACCCGATCATCGACCAGCTGCGCGAGAAAATGGAAGTAATCGAGGAACCGCGCTACACCCGCGAATACATGGAAGCCGACAAGCGTTCCATCGCCAATGCCCTGCAGATCTTCTTCAAGGACGGCACGTCTACGGAAAAAGTCGAGGTGGAATACCCGGTGGGCCACCGCCGCCGCCGCGCCGAGGGCATCCCGCTGCTGGAAGAGAAGTTCCGCAGCAACCTGGCCAGCCGCTTCCCGGCGGCACGCGTGCAGAAGATCTTTGCGCTGTGCAAGGACCAGAAGGCACTGGAAGCCATGCCCGTGAACGAGTTCATGGACCTGTTGGTGATCTGACTGTAGGAGCGGGCTTGCCCGCGAACTTTGAGATGAAACCGCCGGCCCCAGTCAGCCGGCCTCCCGTTCTGCGGCTGAC
>CAISYX010000157.1 GCA_903889815.1 uncultured Gammaproteobacteria bacterium | reverse complement strand
AGCTTTGACAATGCACTCATCGCTGGTCATGAGCTCATCGACCATGGATTTTTCCAAGGCCTGCAGGCCGACCCAGGTTTCTCCTGTGGCGATATTGTCTATATTGACGGACGGGCGATGATCCTTGACCCAGGACTTGAACAGAACATGCATTTCCTCGACGTCTTCCTTGACCTTGTCACGCCCCTTTTGCGTGATTTCACCAAATGTCGTCAGCGTGGTTTTGAACTCGCCGGCACTGATGGTTTCGTAGTCGACTTCGTGTTTGCGCAGAAGCCGATTGAAATTGGGCAGCTGCACGAGAACTCCGATCGAACCAAGAATGGCGAAAGGCGCAGCCACCAGTCGATCAGCCAGACAGGCCATCATGTAGCCACCGCTTGCAGCCACTTTGTCGACACAGATTGTCAGTGCAATCTGCTTCGACCTGATCCTCTCCAGCTGGGAAGACGCCAGTCCGTACGCGTGCACCATACCGCCGGGACTCTCGAGCCTGAGCAGCACCTCGTCCCGCGGCGTCGCAAGAGACAAAATTGCCGTTATCTCCTCGCGCAGAGACTCCACATCGCTCGCATCAATATCGCCATTGAAATCAATAATATACACTCTCTTTCTGGCGCTATCTTCAAGATCCTCGGATGCCGCCGCCACAAGCTTCAATTGCTGCTTTCTTTCTCGCTCCTCCAGCTTTATGCGCTTTTTCTCTTGTTTCTGCTCGTACTTGTAGGACGCTTTGTCATAGATCGCCTTCTTCATTGACTCGCGCATTTCGTCGAGCTCTTCATTCAGATGCGTAATGGCGATGTGGCCCCGCTCTCCTCCCTTTCTGTTCTTGCTGCCTGTCGAGACAATCACGGTAAGTACAAAAACGAAGGCAATGACCAAAGTAACAAGCTTCGCGAGAAAAAGTCCGTATTCAATTAAGTACTCCAAAAATCTACTCCTTGCATTTGCATTAGGTTGATCGTTTGCGTCTTGATTTCAAGAATAGCTCAATGAGTTCCCCCGCGACACTGATGCCAGGCCCGGGCGTCTTCGGAAGATCCTTGGGCAAGAACCAGCCTGCTTCCGCTATTTCATTTCCATCAATCCGGATTTCACCACCAGCATAGTCGGCAAAAAACCCCAGCATCAGTTGCGAAGGAAATGGCCACGACTGGCTGCTGACATAGCGGATATTCGTTACTTCGATTGCTGTCTCTTCCCGCACTTCCCTGCGAATCGTTTCTTCTGGCGTTTCCCCCACTTCCATGAAACCTGCCAGGCAGCTGAACCAGGAGCCCACACGTCCGACATGTCGCGCCAGCAAAATTTCATCACCGCGGGTGATGAGGACGATCACGCAAGGACTGATCCGGGGATACACACGCAGATCACATCGAGAACAGCACAACGCCCTCTCTGCAAGATGACCCTGCATCTCAGCACTGCAATACCCGCAGAAGCGGTGACTTTTTACCCAGTGCAACAACTGCATCGCTTTCCCAATTGGCAAGAAGTCGGCAAACGAGCTGGCCATCAGGATCTGTCTGGGCTGGCGCAGCTCACCCTCCAGCCAGGCGATGTCATCGTCGGCATCCAGCGCCACGGCATAGCAGGGAATAAAGGCAGACGCATCTATCAGGACGGCCGTCCGCATGCGCGGCTGGAGTTTCGCAGCAATATCCAATGACCACACATATCCAGCAGCTCCCACCAGCAGATCACCACCCTGAAACAAGATCAGGCTGGCGGGCGCGGCGACATCCTCGAGAGGAAGAACACAGGACAATGAAACCTTCATGCGATGTCAGTAGAGCTTTGCTGACTGGATGAATTCAGCCATATGCACTTGCTCTTGCTGGACTTGTGGATGCGCTCGAGAAAACGCGCATGCGCTTGCAGCTCTTCATCGTCCGGCATTGTCAACGGCAGGGGTCCAGGTACCCCCGTCAATTTCCCGTGCGCGGATTCCCTCGCTTCTGCAGAAGATTCCTCCGTGGCCAGATGCAGCATGGTCTGCCCCCCTGTCATCAACAGGTAGACATCGGCAAGTATTTCCGCATCCAGCAAGGCCCCGTGCAATTCACGCTGTGAATTGTCGACTTCATAGCGCTTGCACAAGGCATCCAGGCTATTGCGTTGACCGGGATGCTTTCTGCGCGCCATCACCAAGGTATCTGTAATGTCACACAGATCCTGCAAAGGCCCCTGAGTAAATCCAGCAAGCATCAGTTCACTGTTCAGGAAGCTGAGGTCGAACGGCGCATTGTGAATGACCAGCTCTGCACCGGAAACGAAGTGAAGAAAATCCGCCGCAATCTGGGCAAAACGAGGTTTGTCTGCCAAAAATTGCGAAGTGATGCCATGCACTTGCACAGCTCCTTCATCAATATCCCTGTCAGGATTCAGGTAGCAATGGAAGTGCCTCCCTGTAAGTCGGCGATTCTCTATTTCCACACAGCCAATTTCAATGACACGATGCCCTTGTGCCGAATCGAGGCCAGTTGTTTCAGTATCCAGTACGATTTGTCGCATAAGTTTCCAATTCATCCAGAAAATCGTTGCTCAATCAAGGGCGCTGGCAAGCGCCTCAATTCCAAGATTGGCCAGCTCATCTGCTATCTCATTTTCGCTGTGGCCACTGTGCCCTTTTACCCATTTCCACTCCACTTTGTGTCGGGATGCCAGGTCGTCAAGTTGCATCCACAGGTCGGCATTGAGCACAGGCTTCTTCGCTGCTGTTTTCCAACCGCGCTTTTTCCATTGGGGAAGCCATTCACTTATGCCCTTCAGAACATATGTGGAATCGCTGACTACACGCACTTCGCAGTCATCGCGATTGAGAGCGCCAAGCCCCTTGATGACGGCCATGAGTTCCATGCGATTGTTCGTGGTATGAGCTTCCCCACCATACAAGCGCTTTTCGTGGCCGTTGTAGCGCAAAAAGACGCCCCATCCGCCCTTCCCTGGGTTTCCCTTGCAAGCGCCGTCGGTAAACAGTTCGATCAGTTGTGACACGTTGGTAATTTCCATGGTAAAGGTACAGAGCGTGTCTGCGCTCAATGCTGGATATCAGATTCGACGGCCTGGGGCCGCGAGCGCGCGGGCTCGCCAAGGGTGCGAGCAATTATGGGGCGTGCGATTATCGGCCAACGCGGCGTAATTGGCGTAACAGGCATGACTTGTTTGCAGGCAACGATCACGTACGCCGCTCCCACTGGCAACGCAGAGCGTTGCCCGAATTGTTCCAGGCCAGATGCAATTCGGACCACGCGCGGGTGTGTAAAAGGCAGCAGATACCCACTGTAGGCAATTTTATCGACACTGAATTCGAGCAGTTTGAGCCAGTCGCAAACGCGCGTGCTGGAAATGAAACGAGCACTCCATGGCAAGCGATTGCCAATCCGGAACATGCTCCGCAAGCCCCAGGTACTCAAGGGATTGAAGCCCGCGATCAGGAGCTTTCCTCCCGGCATGAGCACTCTTGACGCTTCACGAAGTAGTCGATGACAGTCGGGGGTGTAGTCGAGCGCATGATGAATAAGGACTGCATCGACACTCTCCGACTGCAGCGGCAGGGCCTCGCTGCTGGCGATTGCGTGACGTGATTTCGAGCTAGCATCAGGCACAAAGAGAAAACGATGGCCTACAGGGCTCTCAGCAAGCAAGGAATCGGTGCTGACGCCAATCTGCAGAAAGTGATAGCCGAAAATACGGGCTAGTATCGGCTCAAGGACCTTCTTCTCACTTTCCAGCAAGGCCTGCCCTACCGGGGAGGCCAGCCACTCTCCCATATCGCGATACAGGGCAGCTGGCTCCGGGAGTCTACGGCGACGATTAAGGCGATCGGCAAGTGGTTTAAGCAGGCGCATGGGAATTTTGACTTGTTAAATTCAGAGTGTGCACTATGATCGCGTCCTTCTTCCTTGAAAATCAAATCTTATGACGTTGCATATCACTGCAATTGCGGCATTCGCAGACAATTACATCTGGGTAATTGGGCGTGAAGGACGCAATGATGTCGCCGTGGTGGATCCCGGAGACGCAACTCCAGTCCTTGCTTTGCTGAAGGAAAGTGGCAGGACTCTGAGTGATATTCTTGTCACCCACCACCATTCGGATCACACCGGTGGAATTCGAGACCTTCTGACAGCGTTTCCTGAGGCTCATGTGATTGGCCCGGACAACGACAGAATTCCAGCACTCACAATGCGGGTGCAAGACAATCAGGAAATAACAATACTAGGCTGCAATTTCCAGGTACTCACGGTTCCGGGCCACACCTTGGACCACATCGCCTTCTTCACAGAAGGTGACACAAATGATTCTCAACCTTTTGTATTTTGTGGAGATACACTTTTTTCTTCTGGTTGTGGAAGATTGCTCGAAGGCACTTATGCCCAGTTGCTGCACTCACTGCAACGACTGGCCGCACTACCAGAGAAAACGCGAGTCTACTGCACTCACGAATACACATTGAGCAACCTGCGCTTTGCCTTGCATGTCGAACCGGATAACATCGACTATCTGGAACGGATGAAGGAATGCACAATCTTGCGTTCTGAAGGCCATCCAACTTTGCCTTCAACCATCGGGGTGGAATTGCGAACTAATCCCTTTCTGCGTTGTCATAGTGACAGTATCTCTGCAATAATCCAGACACAATTCGGGCCTCTTCTCGCCAGCGAGCTTGATGTTTTTGCGCGACTGCGCCAATGGAAAGACAATTTCCAAGCGTGAATTCCATGTGTGCAATTGCAGAGTTTCTTTCAATTTTATGATCTAGTTAATTGTTTTTATTCAGGAATTATTTTGATAAAACGTCACAAACATCGATTGAACAAATTGACTCTGTCAATTGCATCAGCGCTATTTCTAGGCGCATGTTCAGTGGTGGACGACGGTTCCGGGACATTTTCAGAAGAAGCATCACTGTCGAGCAACGAACAAGTTATTGGGCGCGCAATCTCCAACCGAGGCTCTGCAGCCCGCGTACAGATTAATCCAGGTGACGGCCTGCCATCTGACGCCATGGTGTTCGAGGATATCTGGAGCAGGCTCACTCATGGTTTTCAATTTGCTCACGAATTCGATAATGAACAGGTACAGGACCAGATCACGTTCTATCAGAAGAACGCAAACTTGCTAAGAGTTGGCTCGGAACGCGCCGAGCCTTTCATGTTTGAAATTGCTCAAGCTCTGGAGCGTCGCGGCATGCCGACAGAGATTGCCCTGCTGCCGATAGTAGAAAGTGCGTTCAATCCCAATGCCGCTGCACCGGGCAACGTGGTCGGCATGTGGCAGATACAAGGTTCCACGGGGCGTAGTCTCGGGCTGAAGCAGGACTGGTGGTATGACGGACGTCGCGACCCACTCGCCTCGACAGAGGCTGCGCTGGACTACCTTGAAACTCTCTATGAGATGTTTGACAGCGACTGGCTGCTGGCCCT
Source organism: uncultured Gammaproteobacteria bacterium (assembly GCA_903889815.1). Lineage (GTDB taxonomy): Bacteria > Pseudomonadota > Gammaproteobacteria > Pseudomonadales > Pseudohongiellaceae > UBA5078. Next base: position 2,318 of record CAISYX010000157.1, on the reverse strand, counting down.
GGCAGCGTACAATGCTGGGCCGGGCAACATTCAGAAGGCTATCGATCGCAATTCTTCACGTGATCGACCAACAGACTTCTGGTCTCTGAATTTGCCGTCTGTTACCAAGGAGTACATTCCGAAACTTATTGCGTTAAGCCAGCTTGTAGCAGCGCGTGACCACTTTGGTGTAGAGCTTGCCGATATTGAAAACAGTCCAGTACTGGAGCGCATAGAGATCGGCTACCAGATTGATCTGCAATTTGCCGCTGGCCTTGCGGGCCTGGACCCGGTTGAACTCTATCAATTGAATCCGGGATACCGGCAGTGGGCGACTCACCCCGACGGGCCACACAGCTTGCTGTTGCCCATAGAGCGCAAAGAGGCTTTCTTGAGTGCGCTGGCCAATGCGCCAGAGCGTCCGCAGGTCACCTGGGATCGCTATCTAGTACAACGAGGCGACAGTCTCAGCAAAATTGCACGCCAGTTTGGAACCGAGGTAGGTGCCCTGCAACAGGCAAATGGCTTGGACGGCAATCGCATCATTGCAGGCGAGTCACTTCTGATTCCTCGCGCTTATGCAGCAGGTACGACACTACAGGTACCGAATGCACCTCAGTATTCATCAACGCCCGCTCCTCTTGTCGCCCCACCGGATGCCAGTCCGCAATATACGGTTCGTTCCGGCGATACACTTTCGCGCATAGCCAGTCGTTACAACCTCAAGGTCGGCGAACTGGCAGAAATGAACAACATTGCATTGAACGACATTCTCAAACCAGGCCAGGTTTTGAATGTCAAGACGGATACAGCCATTGTTCAATCCGGCAGCCCCACTGATGCAAGCGCCCCCCTGATATACAACGTTAGATCAGGTGATTCACTGTCCCGGATTGCTCAACAATTTGGCGTGGGGGTTGCAGATTTGGCTGCATGGAACAGCATTGGAGCTGGTGATTTGATTCATCCCGGGCAAGCACTGATGCTTTACCCGGGCACAGGAAAACTCAACTGAGAGTCTATTGAGTCTAGAAGGTCTCGACGGGAGTCAGGTTTTCGGTAACTTCAGAATTGTTGCGCGTATTTGCGAGGAAGGCATCAAACGCGGCTCTCCCGTCTCGCTCTACGTAGGAACTCACCATAGTTTGTTTCGCTTCCTCCTCCATCTGAGCAAGCGAACCACGGTTCACTTTTTGAAGTTCAACAACAATGTAAGTGCCATTGGTCAAAGCGAAGCCACTATAGGCAGAGTCCCCTTCCGCTGGCGTTGACAACGCGAATACGCTTTGCATGACTTCGGAGTTGAGACCAGTCTGATCTCGGGATGCATTGGTCTGGACAATCCACTGCAGCTCGTTGGCCTGCATGGTCTCGTCGATCGACTCTCCATTGCGCAGCGAGGCGAGGAGTTGCTCACCCAGCGCTGCGGCTCTTTCCTTCTCCAGCTCCGTCCTGAGAATTGCGGCAATTTCACCGCGAACCTCTTCCAACGTCCGAAGCGACTCTTCATTGTGCGTGTTGATATTGAGCACCAGAGCACGGTCATTGCCCATTTCTACAACGTCACTGTTATTCCCCTCCACCAGAACTTCGTCTGCAAATGCAGCTGCGATGACATTGGCATTGGTAGTGATTTCACTGAAGCCGCCGCCACGGGAGAACAATTCACTTTGCTCTACAGGAAGTGACAATTCCTCAGAAATTTCCACAAGATCAGTCGTTTCGAAAGCCAGATTTGCTAGCGATTCCAATCTCGCGAAATAGATCTCGTCAACTTCTGCGCTGCTCAAATCCCGACGAATACGCTCCGCCGACTCTTCTAACGCTGGGTATTCGTTGACATCGAATTCAGTCAACTTGACGAGGTGCACTCCGAACTCTGTGACTACGGGGTCGGAAACCTGGCCGACTTCCATGCTCAAGAGGGCTTGCTCAATTCCCGCCGGAAAGGCGGAACCATCGGAATAGCCAATATCACCGCCCTGCTCGGCAGAGACTGTATCAGCTGAGGCCGCAAGTGCAATTGCGCCGAAATCTTCCCCCTGATCCAGACGAGCTTTCAGCGCAGCCGCTTCAGAGATTACACCCTCTTCAGTTTCTCCTGTGCCTATTTCGAGAAGAATGTGTGACGCGCGGCGCTGAGTAGTGGAGCTGGATGCAGCGCGCTCCTCTTCGTACCTGGCCAGAACATCAGCCTCACTGACTTGCACTTCAGAAAAAATAGCGGCTTTGTCCAGCACTACGTAATCGATAGCAACTTCTTCTTCGACCATGAACTGGGACTGATTGTTCTGATAATAGGACTCGACCTGCTCGGCAGGTATTGCTTCACCACCGGT
>CAISYX010000156.1 GCA_903889815.1 uncultured Gammaproteobacteria bacterium | reverse complement strand
TTTCCTTGAATTTCGCCTTCAGCGCCGCCCGCGCCTCGTCATTGCCATGCACGATGCGAATCTGCGTGGGCCAGCGCCGCATGTTACGCACGAAGCTGAGCAGATTGGCCTGATCGGCATGGGCGCTGTAGCCACCGATCATGGCAACCTGGGCGCGGATGGCGTAGCGGGTGCCGTCCAGCGTGACGTGTGGGATCTGGCTTGCTTGTGGGATCTGGCTTCCCTGTGGGAGCGGGCTTGCCCGCGAAGCTTTCTGAGTCCGATTGTTCGCGGGCAAGCCCGCTCCCACCAAGCCCGCTCCCACGGGGCGCACTCCAGCCGCCTCCAGAATCGCGCGCCCCGGCGTGCCCGGCGCCTGATAGCCCACGAACAGCACATTGTGGCGCGGGTCGCCCAGCATGGCCTTCAGGTAGTTGACGATGCGCCCGCCCGCGGCCATGCCACTGGCGGCAATGACGATGGCAGGCCGGCCACTCTCGGCCAGGTAGCGCACGATGCGTTCGTGGTCTTCGTGGGAATCGATGGTCAGCAGGCCTTCGAAATCCAGCGGATGGCGCCCTGCACGCACGCGTTGCAGGGCCTCCTTGTCCCAGCGGGGCCTGAGTTCGCGGTAGACCTCGGTGAACTTCGCGGCAAGTGGCGAGTCGACGATGATGGCGAGGTCAGCCCAGGCGGCGCTCCCATGCACCTCCTGCAGGATGCCTTCGAACTCATACAGCAGCTCCTGCGTGCGGCCGATGCTGAAGGCCGGAATCAGCACGGTGCCTTTGTCCGCCAGCGCGCGTTCCACCAGGGCCTTGAGTTTCAGCCGCCGTTCGCGGCGGTTCTCGTGCGGGCGGTTGCCATAAGTGCTTTCGATGATGAGCGTGTCTGCCGCCACAGGCGACTTCGGCGCCGGCAGCAGCGGCGCATGGGGCGCACCCAGGTCGCCGGAGAACACTGTGCGGTGATGGCGCCAGCGCGAGGTAGGCGTGTCGCGGGTGGACAATTCCAGCTCCACGTAAGCGGACCCCAGGATATGCCCCGCCTGCTGCAGACGGACTTTCAACGTCCAGCTGGGTTCCTCCAGCATCGTGTACCAGGTGGCGTATTCCAGCGGCAGCAGCTGCTTATCCACCCTGGCGAGGAAATCCTCGATCAAGGCACGGTCCCGCGTGAAGCCCATCTTCAGCGCATCTTCAATCACCAGTGGCAACAGCCGCGCCGAAGGCACGCTGCACAGAATCGGCCCCGTGAAGCCCGCCGCCAGCAGATAAGGCAGGCGCCCGATGTGGTCGATATGCACGTGTGTCACTACGAGAGTTCTGACACACGCAAGATCAAAGCGGATGCGGTGGTCAATCGCGCCGTTGTGTCCGGCTTCCACCCCCTGAAACAAGCCGCAATCCACCAGCAGGTGCAGGTTGTCGCGTGCGATGTAGCGATGGCAGCTGCCGGTAACGCCGTCGGCGGCGCCGTGGTGGAGGAATTGGGGGAATGCTGGGGGATTCATAGGTCACCTGTTCTGCTTCAGTTGACTCAAGCATAGCTCGGTGGGAGCGGGCTTGCCCGCGAACGTGCCCGCAAGAATCGGTTCGCGGGCAAGTCCGCTCCTACACTGCTAGAATCCCC
>CAISYX010000155.1 GCA_903889815.1 uncultured Gammaproteobacteria bacterium | reverse complement strand
GCCATTCCACCGGGCCGGTCTTGTGTACAGACGTGCCGTTGACGTCTACAGCCACCGTCACCGGCATGTCCTGTACCTCGAACTCGTGAATAGCTTCCATGCCCAGGTCAGCAAAGGCCACGATACGCGCCTTGCGAATGGCTTTGGACACCAGATAGGCCGCGCCGCCAACGGCCATCAGATAGACGGCCTTGTGCTTCTTGATGGCGTCGATCGCTGTCTGGCCCCGCTCCGCCTTGCCGATCATGCCCAGCAAGCCTGTCTTCGTGAGCAGCTCTTCCGTGAACTTGTCCATGCGGGTAGCCGTGGTGGGGCCGGCTGGTCCGATCACTTCATCGCGCACCGGGTCAACCGGGCCCACGTAGTATATGAACCTGCCGCGCAGATCCACGCCTTCGGGCAGAGATTCTCCACGGGCAAACATCTCGCTCATGCGCTTGTGGGCGGCATCACGGCCAGTCAGCATCCTGCCGCAGAGCAGCAGCGTTTCACCCGGCTGCCACTGTGCCACGTCTTCCGCAGTGACCGTATCCAGATTCACGCGGCGGGCGCGTGGACCGGCATCCCACGTGATCTGCGGCCAGTCTTCCAGGCGCGGCGGCTCCAGATGGGCAGGACCGCTGCCATCCAGAGTAAAGTGAGCATGACGGGTGGCGGCGCAATTGGGGATCATTGCTACCGGAAGAGACGCGGCGTGCGTGGGATAGTCCTTGATCTTGATGTCGAGCACCGTGGTCAGACCGCCCAGTCCCTGAGCGCCGATTCCCAGCGCGTTGACCTTGTCCATGATTTCCAGACGCAGCTCTTCCACGCGGTTCTGCGGACCGCGCTTGCGCAGCTCATGGATGTCGATCGGGTCCATCAGTGCTTCCTTTGCGAGTACTGCGGCCTTCTCCGCAGTGCCGCCGATGCCGATGCCCAGCATGCCGGGAGGACACCAGCCAGCGCCCATGGTGGGGACTGTCTTGAGCACCCAGTCCACAATGCTGTCGCTGGGATTGAGCATGACCAACTTGGCCTTGTTCTCGGAGCCGCCGCCTTTCGCAGCGACAGTCACTTCCAGCTCATGGCCGGGTACGACTTCCATGTGGATGACGGCGGGGGTGTTGTCTTTGGTATTCTTGCGGGCGCCCGCCGGGTCATTGAGGATCGAAGCGCGCAACACATTGTCGGGGTGCAGATAGGCGCGGCGCACACCTTCGTTGATCATGTCTGCTACGCTCAGCTCGCCCTCCCACTGCACCTTCATCCCGATCTTCAGGAACACTGTCACAATGCCAGTGTCCTGGCAGATTGGGCGCCTGCCCTCTGCACACAGCCGTGAATTGATCAGGATTTGTGCCATGGCGTCTTTTGCGGCAAGAGACTCTTCCCGCTCATACGCTTCGTTCACAGCCTGGATGAAATCCAGCGGATGGTAGTAGGAAATGTATTGCAGGGCGTCGGCAACGCTCTGGATCAGGTCTTCCTGGCGAATGACAGTCATGGAAACACGCGTCCTGTACGAAATGGATGTGTGGCGCTGGGCCCGGGTGGTGGAAAGCGTGCGGGATTCTAGCATAGAGTGCTGTGGGAGCGGCCGTGCTGTGGGAGCGGGCTTGCCCGCGAACTCTTCGCTGGCACCCATCCAGGCCCCGGGCATCCGGCCTTCCGTGCAGCGGCATAAAAGACCCGCACCGAGTGAGCCGGGAGACCGTGGCTCCCGGCGAAATGAGGGTACTCAGGATGAGTGCGGGGCAGCCGCAGAACGGGAGGGCTGATGGCCGGGGCCGATAGAATCTGCAAGTCGTTCGCGGGCAAGCCCGCTCCCACAGCCAGGGCTTGCTTTCACTGCCAGGGCCCGCTCCCACAGCCAGGACAGTTGCGCGGGCACAACCATGAGGATCTGAGAATGAGCGAAACTGACGAGAATCACATTCTGAGCACGTGCGACGGCGGCGTGCAGATTCTGCACATCCATCGCCCCGACAAGAAGAATGCGCTCACCGGCGAGATGTACCGTGCGCTGGCCAATGGCATCCGGATGGCCGACAACGATCCCGCGGTCCGCGTGATCCTGCTGCGGGGCGAGGAAGACTGCTTTACCAGCGGCAATGATGTGAATGATTTTGTGGGCAGCGACGATCGCAGCGGCGAGCGGCCGTCGGTGCTGTTCATGAAGGCCATCGCCCACGCGCGCAAGCCACTGGTGGCCGCCGTCAACGGCCTGGCCGTCGGCATCGGCACCACCCTGCTGATGCACTGCGACCTGGTGTATGCCGCCGACGATGCCTGGCTGCAATTGCCCTTCGCGCGCCTGGGCCTGTGCCCTGAAGCGGGCTCGAGCTACCTGGCGCCCTTGCTCATGGGACATCAGCGTGCCGCAGAGTTGCTTCTGCTTGGCGAGCGCTTCAGTGCCGAAAAGGCAAGGGAGTGCGCGCTGGTCAATGAAGTGCTGCCCGCGGCGCAGGTGCTGCCCCGAGCACTGGAGCGGGCGAAGGCGCTGGCGGCCTTGCCGGCCGAAGCGGTGCAGACGTCCAAGCATCTGTTGAAGCGCCCGCAGCAGGCCGCCATCGACGAGACCATCGCACTTGAGCTGGTGAACTTCTCACGCCTGCTGCACAGCGAAGAGGCGCAGGCCATCATGCAGGCGTTTCTTGCACGCAAGCGGGGGTGAATCAGGGCTTGGCGGGAGCAGGTTCGCCTGCAGGGCAGGCTCCCACAAAGAGGCTCCCACAGACAGGCCCCTGCAGTCAGGCTCCCACAGACAGGTTCTACAGAGCGGCTCCTACAGACGTTCCAGCAGGAAGTCCCGCGCAGCATTGATCTTCTTGGCCAGATAGTCCGAGCCGCCGCGGTCCGGATGCATCTTCTGCATCAGGCGGCGGTGGGCCAGTACGACCTCTTCGCGCGTGGCGCCCTGGTTCAGCCCCAGAATTTCCAGCGCCACCGCTTCATTCATGCCGGGCTCCGCCGCGGGTGCCGCCGAAGCTGACTGGCCGGAGGGCGAGTCCTGTCTTGGCCGCCAGTCCGGATGTGCCCGATCCATGTACGCTTCCAGTATCTGCAGAGAGTCCGGGTCCTGCAGACACTCGCGCGCCAGCTTCAGCAATTGCTCGACACTCAAGGTCGACAACCTGGCGCCTTTGAAATCGCCTTCCAGCACATCACCGTCCATGTCTCCCGTCGCGTGCTGCAGCTGCATCAGCAGAAAACGCGTGCGAATGCTCGACGCATCATTGCCACCCGCACTGCCATAGGCGCTCTTTGCCGTGCGTGACCGGAACATCTGCCACAGCGGCAAGAGGCGGATCAGCAGATGCACATTGCGCAGCAGAAAGGTCGCGGCCACCATGACAGGCGCGATGATGAAAGTGGGCGATATGCGCCCCAGCAGGATGAGTACCATGATGACCGTCAGAATCGTCGCCAGTACCAGCAGCATGTTGAACTGCTTCTGGTTCAGAGAATACTTGACTGCCAGTTTGCGCAGGCCCACATACATCAGAATGGGCAGCAGCAGAATCAGAATGTAGCGCAGCAGGAACACAGCTCACACACTCCCTGGCAAAAGCGACGATGGCATACTCATGAGCGCATTTGCTGCGTGAGGCGCTGAACCGCTGGGCTTGCAGACGCGCTGAAATGCTCCAGCGCCTGGCGTCCACCGCTGGCATACACGGCAACGGCCCGCAGCAGCTCGCGAAGTTGCGCCGCGCTGGCGCTGTCAAAGCGTGACCAGGCTCCGCGTGACAGTTTGGCCATGGTCTGGAAAGTCTGCTGCGCACGCAGGTCGCCGCCTTCCTGAAACAGGAACAGCGGCACGTTCAACAGGCCCAGCTGACCGGCCAGCTGGCACAGCACGTCGGCGTTCTCCTCCATCGCATCGCCGACGTATACCACGCAATGAATACGCTGCGACTTGTTCTCGGCCAGCGCGTGGTGCAGCACCCGCTCCAGCTGAGTCGTCCCTGCCCGGCAGGCGATGCCTGACATCAAGCCCAGCAGCGCCATGGCATCGCTGCACCAGGGCGTCTTGTAGAACTCGGCGAAGCCGCGAAAGTAGGTCAGCTGGATCTGCAGTCCGCCCTGCCCCCGCGCCGCCAAAAACATCTCTGACTGCAGTTGCGTGGCCTGATCCCAGGTTTGCTCGCGGCTCGCCGTGGCATCCAGCGCAAAAAGAAGACGACCGGCGCCTGAGCCCTTCTGCACGGCTGGCAATGACGCAACCTTCTGCAGGAATGCACTGACTTCGCTGCGGGCAGCGACTTTGGTGGTAATGTCTTTCGGGGAATCGGACATGGCAGCGTGCCTTCCGGAAAACGTCATGAAACCCTGGTGCGGACGGAGAGACTCGAACTCTCACACCTTGCGGCGCTGGAACCTAAATCCAGTGTGTCTACCAATTCCACCACATCCGCGGGCGGGTTTCGAACCGGGCCTGAGTGCCCTGCGCAAAGAGGCCGGCATCATACCCGAAGCGGGTGCGGTGCCAAAGAAGATTCGTGCAGACTCAAGGCGCGGGACGCGGCCCGCTTTGCACATTCTCGATGTTCTGTTGCAGACGGCTCAGCGTCTGGTTGATCTGCAGCCTGAAAGCATCGATAGACTCGACAGCCTCTTCCAGGTTCACCATGCGGTCCTGCAACCCCACCAGTGTGCTGTCGCCGTTGTTCAGGCTGGCACGAATGTTTGCCATGTCCTGTGCCACATTCTCCACACTGCGCAGACTGGTGTTGATGCTCGCGATGCTGGCACTGACCTGTTCGAGTTCACTCTTCAAACTGTTGATCTCCGCCATGCTGCCCTGGAACTGTTCCGTATTGTTGGCGATCATCTGGGCCAGCGTCTCGGTGGTTTCCGTATGCCCGGTGCTGGCATCTTCGAGCACCGTAAGTTTGCCGGTCAGCTCGTTCACATTGTTGTTCGTGGTATTGCGGGCGGCCCAGAGCTTGTCGATCTCGGCAAAGTTGAAATCAAGGCGTTCGATGACGTTGGCTGTGGTCTCTTCTGCAGAGTCACCCACCAGCGCAAGCCGGCTTTCCAGCTCTTCAAGGCGGCGATTGGTTTGTTCCAGTGCCTGCAGGTTTTCCGCATAGGCCTGATAGCCCAGCCAGGCGCCACCCCCAATTGCCAGCGTCAGGGCTGCCAGCATGATGCGCACAGGCCACGTGCTGACCTTGATGACTTCGCCGTAACGAGGTGTGGATTCGATATCGGACTGCTTGCGCGAGGACTGGCGCTCCACCACGTCTTCACGCGATAGCACCAGGGAGGGAATGTCCTTGAATTCGTCGTTGTCTCTCATGGCTGCATTATCCCGCAAGTGGCTCTCGTAGGTCTACCTGTACATCTGGACAAGGGGTAGTTTCCTTGAATTGAACAGCTCGGTGCATTAAGCTCGCCGACTCAGCCCTGACACTGATCGACCAGCGCAAACTGCGGTAATTCTTAGCCGCGGCTGCAAGAAAAGCAAGATTTTCAACGGATAATCCCAACCGAGGTCACCATGAAACTTGAACTGCCCGCACTGCCCTATGCTAGCAATGCGCTCGAACCCCACATGTCCGCAAACACTTTCAGCTTTCACCACGCCAAGCACCACAATGCCTATGTCGTCAAAGGCAACGAGCTGCTGGAAGGTTCCGGCATAGTCGCCGATACCATCGAAGATCTGGTCAAGGCGTCCGCCAAAGTCGGCGGTCCCCTCTTCAACAACGTGGGCCAGTGCTACAACCATGAATTCTTCTGGAAAAGCATGAAGCCAAACGGCGGTGGGGCTCCCACGGGTGCGATAGCTGCGAAGATCGACGCGGACTTCGGCAGCTATGAGAATTTCAAGAAGGAATTCGTGGCTGGCGGCATCGGCCAGTTCGGCAGCGGCTGGGTGTGGCTGGTGTCAGAAGGCGGCAAGCTCAAGATTGCCAAGTCTGCCAACGCCGAGACGCCGCTGACCAGTGGTGCCACGCCCATCATCGTCTGCGACGTCTGGGAACACGCCTACTACCTGGACTTCCAGAACCGTCGTCCTGACTTCCTGGCGTGCTTTGTCGACAATCTGCTGAACTGGGACTTCGCGAACGCGAATCTCGCGAAGGCCTGACAGCTGGAGATAACCGGTCCGGGATTGGGTATGCACCCGCTCCCGGACTTCCGCCTGACAACATCTTCAGCTGCCGGCCTGTCTGTCACACCAGTCTGCCAGCAGGGACGTTGATCGCCGCCTGCTGGAGAGAGACGTTCCGCCATGAATAGCACCGAACCACATCGCGATATCCCCCCTACTGACTTCGAACTGCTGATCGCTCCGGGACTCAGCCGCCGCCGCTTTGTTGGGGGCCTGGGCATGACTACCCTGGGAGCCTTCTTCAGCAGCGCCATCCCGGCGCGTCTGCTGGCGCAGACCCGCAGCCCGCTGCTCGGCTTTGCGTCTGTTCCTGCCAGCACCGCCGACACGTTTGTCGTGCCGCCGAGCTACACAGCGCGACCGCTGATTTCCTGGGGTGATCCCTTGTTTGCCGATGCCCCTGAGTTCGATGATACCGCTCGCCAGGACGCCGCTGCCCAGCTGCGCCAGTTCGGCGACAACACGGACGGGATGAGTTTCTTTCCTCTGGAAGACGGCCGCGCACTGCTGGCCGTCAACAATGAGTATGCCAATATCGACCGGCTTTACCCCCACGATGGCAGCGTGATCTCTGCAGAAGATGCACGCAAGGCTCAGGCCGCCCATGGCGTCTCCCTCTTCGAGATCCGCGCGACAGCAGACGGCTTCTGGCAGGTGGACCGCTCCTCGCCATTGAACCGCCGCCTGGATGTGCAGACCCCCATGGCAGTGCATGGCCCGGCTGCCGGACACCCTCTGCTGCAGACCAGTGCCGACCCCAGCGGGCGCGCCGTTCTCGGCACCGTTGCCAACTGTTCCAATGGCAAGACTCCCTGGAACACCTACCTGACCTGTGAAGAGAATTTTCAGGATTACTTTCAGCCCGGCGATGCCAGCACGACTTTTAGCGAGCGCCACACCCGCTACCAGATTCCCAGCGACGATCTTGGCGCCCAGTGGTATCGGCACGAGGCCCGTTTCGACCTCAGCAAGGAGCCACACGAACCGCATCGCTTTGGCTGGATCGTGGAGGTCGACCCCTTCAACCCGCAGGACACGCCGAAGAAGCGGACCGCACTGGGCCGCATTGCCCATGAGAACGCGGCGCTTCTGGTGAATGCCGACGGTCGTGTCGTGGTTTACATGGGCGATGACTCGCGCGGCGAACACATCTACCGCTTTGTCTCACGGGAGCGGTTCGATCCGCAGGACCCTGCCGCCATAGCCACGCTACTGGACCACGGCACGCTGTATGCCGCCCGTTTCAGCGCCACGCCGGGCGAGCTTCGGGGCAAAGGCGAGTGGATCGCACTGGAGCATGGGCGGAACGGCCTGACCACGGACGCCGGGTTTGCAGACCAGGCCGAAGTGCTGATTTTCGCGCGTCTGGCAGCCACTGCCGCCGGTGCCACCACCATGGACCGCCCTGAGTGGATCGCCGTGCATCCGCAAAGCAATTCCGTGTTCTGCACGCTGACCAACAACCGCAACCGCGGCGTGCACGACACGCAGCCAGTAGACGGCGCCAACCCCCGCGCAGAGAATCACTATGGCCAGATCATCCGCTGGACGCCTGCAGGTGGCGACCATACGGCCGCGTCCTTCGACTGGGATCTGTTCGTGATTGCCGGCAATCCGGCGGTGCACAAAAGCGGACTTTATGCCGGCAGCGCCAACATCACGCCCGAGAACATGTTCAACAGCCCGGACGGACTGGCGGTGGATGCGGCGGGACGCTTGTGGATACAGACCGATGGCGACGACACGAACGAGGGGATTTTTGCGGGCATGGGCAACAATCAGATGCTGTGTGCCGACCCTGCGACAGGCGAGATCCGCCGCTTCGCCACCGGCCCTCTGGGCTGTGAGATGACCGGCATTGCCTTTGCGGCTGACAGCCGCACCCTGTTCGTGGGTGTGCAGCATCCGGGCGAGGACGGCCGCGATTCGCACTTCCCTGGTGGCGGCAACACGCGCCCCCGCTCTACCATCATGATGGTGCGGCGCGACGATGGCGGCGTGATCGGCACTTAGGCCGGCAAACCCAGCAGGCCGCGCCGGCGGTACCACACCTCCAGCGGCCAAGTGACCAGCGGCGGTATGGCGGCCAGCACCGCAAGCACCGTGGCCCACCAGGGCCAGCGCAGGCGAATGCCCGCCACGATGGCAATCACGAAGTAGGCGATGAACGCCCCGCCATGCAGACGTCCGAACAGCCAGACGCCCAGATCAGTCACCGCCAGTACGTGTTCCAGGAACATGCCAACCAGAAGGCCCGCCCAGGTGAAGGCTTCGGCGCGGGCGACGAAGGTGAAAACAGTGGCGATTGGCAAAGGGTAATTCCTCTTTGAATTCGAAGTGATGGGCTGGGTCAGGCCACTGCCCAATTTTCAAGCTGCAGCGCTTCGATGCGCTTGAACTCCCGAACATTGTTGCTCACCAGCACGCAGCCCAGTGACAGTGCATGGCAGGCTATCCAGAGATCATTGGCACCTATGGGTGTGCCAGCGTCACGCAAGCGGGTGGATTGGCGCGCATATTGCTGGCAGATTCCGGCGTCCAGCTCATAAAGCACGGGCACCTGCCCGGTCAAAGCGTCCAGCTGCAGCAGCACCTGCTCACGATGCGCACTGCGCTCAGCCCCCTTGAGCAGTTCGGCACGGGTCACATACGACATGCACAAGGTATCGTCCGGCGCCAGACGATTGATGTGCTG
>CAISYX010000154.1 GCA_903889815.1 uncultured Gammaproteobacteria bacterium | reverse complement strand
GCAACCCAACCGGCAATCTGGAGTCCATCGGCAAGGATTGCACGCGCTGTCAGCAAGGCATGATTGATGCAGCCCGGCCGCATACCAACCACAAGAATGACCGGAACGCCGAGCAACTTCGCCAGATCAGCCATTGTCTGTCGCCTGTTCAATGGTGTCTGCCAGCCTTCGGCCCCTTCGATGAGAGTGAGCCCTGCCCGCTTCATGAGCGCGGCACGGCAAAACCCTTCGAGGCGACTGGCGTCCAGCTTGCGACTTTCCCGGGCGGCCGCAAGATGGGGCGAAACAGGCAGATGCAGACTGACAGGATTGCTCATCTCGTAGGGCAAGACGATACTGGAATACTGCCGCAGCAACTGCACTCCTTCGCTGCGCGGTCCCTCTGGCACAGACTGGCACCCTATGGCAACTGGCTTGACAGCAAACGTACTCAAGCCGCGGCTAGCGGCCGCGTTCAGCAGTGCTGCTGCAATGAGGCTTTTCCCTGCGCCGGTGTCGGTCCCGGCAACAAAGTACACAGAGGGCTTGCTGGACATCGTGATTGAACCTTTCGGGCGCCCGCTGAACATGACTGAGGATAGCAGCACGCACTGGAACAGTGGCCGGAGTCTATACTGAAATCGCGGAGCAAATCCCGCAAATGACGCAGCATTTCGCGGCTGCCCAACTCTTGTCGTTAGACGGCAGACATTCAACTACCAATCATGATGATTTTCGAATGCCCACTATGTGGCTCGAGCACGCAAAATGCCCATGGCCTGTGCAGTGAATGCGACGCTTTGCTGCCACGCCCCTTGCGACCGTGTCGGAGGTGTTCGGCAGAATTGGCTGCGCAGGGGCCCTGGCGAGACTACTGCGAAACCTGCCTCCTTGCGCCGCCAAGCTTCGACCGCTGCCTGACTGCCTTCCAATATGTCTTCCCGGTGCGCGAACTCATCGCGGGCTTCAAATTCCGGGCTGATTTTGCCATAGGGCGCACGCTCGCATTGCTACTGGCAGCACGCATGGCCAATGCCTGGTCCGACGCTCAGGACACCCCTGTTCTGATTCCAGTGCCTCTGCACAGAAGCAGACTGCGCGCTCGCGGGTTCAACCAGAGTGCGCTGATTGCTGAAGCGCTGGCGGCGCAATGCAATTTGACAGTCTCTCGTCAGCATTGCCGGCGGGTTCGCGATACGCACTCCCAGCGGGGGCTGCGAGCCGCCGAACGCGGCAGCAATCTGCAACATGCCTTTGCCTTGAACAATCCTGACCTGGTTTACCCACACGTAGTCATCGTGGATGACGTTGTGACCACTACGGCTACCATAGAGGAAGTAGCGAGGCTCTACCGACGCGCAGGAACGCGACGTATCGACGTTGCCTGCCTTGCCCGCGTCAGCTGAAAAAAGCAAAACGCCTGCGCTCGGCTGCTGCCGCGCAGGCTGCTGGATTACAAGAAGACTTAATTTGCGATGGGGAAGAAGCTGATCAGAACTGATACTTGATGGAGCCGTATGCTACACGGCCGCTTTGTTCGACACGGCCGGCACCGACTGTCGGAAGTTGTTCAGGCCGCTCGTCGAACAGGTTGCGCACACCCACCGAGAACACCGCCTGTCCCTGCTTGCCTGCTTTCATGTTGTAGCCATACTGCAGGTCGAGGGTGGTCATGTTGCCGACGATTTCATTGAGCTGCTCCATGTCGAGTTTGCCAAGCTCTTCAAAGGAATCGAAGTAATGCGTCACGGCGCTGGCCGTATGTTGTCCTGCCTGCCAGGTCAGCATGACACTGCTCTGCAGTTCGGTGCCCTTGGGGAGCGGGGTATTCTCGGTCATTGGTAGCAGAGGCCCTTCAAAGCCAGGATTCGCAGTTTCCGGATCATACAAATACGTCGCCTTGGTGCTGACGATGAACTGACCGAATCGGGGTGATTCCCAGACATAGGAGGCACTCAGGTCGATGCCGTGAGCCAGCTGGCCGGGAATGACGGAATCCTTTACTGAAGGCGCTTCAATCAGTCCCGCGTAGAGATTGGAGTCGTCAATGAAGAAGCCTTTGCTGCCCGACGCAGGGGTCATGGCCTCTGGCATCAGTCGAGCTGCCGGCATCTGCTCTTCCACTTCGATGCGCCAGGCGTCTGCACGCAGGTCAAACCCTTTGACCGGCGAAAAACCCATGCCCAGATTGAGGTTGTTGACGGACTCTCCGAAAAAGGGGGTCTTGACGTCGTCGCGGAAGATTTTCAAACCAGAGTTGACCGGACTCAGCAACGAGGGCACGAGCGTCTCGACAGCTGGCAAGGTCTGTGCGGCCGCAGGCATGGCTGCGCCCAGACAGATGACTGCCGTCGTCAGCAAGCTTGTTCCGACACGTGAGAGTTGCACTTTCTTACCCCTGATTATCGCCAAAAGGCACAATCTACCGGTCTCTGAGCCGGTTTTGATTCGTAGTATACACAGCGAATCACAAAACGACAGCGCCCGGCGAGAGATTCATGCGCACCAGCTCACCTTGCCCTTCGAGGCTTTCAAGCAACTCTGCTATTGTCCGGCCATGCCCGGGAATGCGCAGATCGGGCGCAATCTCTGCCAATGGCGCCAGGACGAAGCGACGCTCCACCATCCTTGGATGAGGCAGCACCAGAACAGGCGACTCACAGCATTGTTCTGCAAACAGCAGAATATCCAGATCCAGGATCCGGGCTTCGTTGCGCACCGCCCCTCGTCTGCGCCCGGCGTCAACTTCAATCCTCTGCAGCAACTCAAGCAGCGCCAGCGGGTCAACTGCGTCCGGAACGAAGGCTGCAACTGCATTGACGAACGGTGGCGAACCTTGCGGACACTCCAGCGGCGCTGTCTGCCAGAGTGAAGAGGTGACCAGCCCACTGCAGCTGAGCCCTGCCAGCGCCTCAAACGCACGCAGCACCGTTGCTTGCGGCCCGCCTGCCGGCGTCGGCAGATTGGCACCGAGACTGACAAAGCAGACTGCTCGGTCAGCAGGCACCATCAGCTCAGCGAGCGTTCCCCTGATGATACTGTTGCGAGAGTTCATGCACGGACTCAATAAATACGGCCACATTGGCGGGATCGACATCAGGCGTGATGCCATGCCCGAGGTTGAACACATGGCCATTGCCGGGACCAAAGTCCCTCAGAATACGATCCACTTCCGCGCGAATGGATTGCGGCGAAGCGTAGAGAATGGAAGGGTCCATGTTGCCCTGCAGCGACACTTTGCTGCCGATGCGCGCGCGCGCTGTGCCGATGTCAATCGTCCAGTCCAGTCCGACGCAGTCACTGCCGGCCTGGGCAATGTCTTCAAGCCAGAGGCCGCCGTTCTTGGTAAACACGATGACCGGCACTTTGCGACCTTCTGACTCCCGGGTCAGCCCCTGCACGATCTTTTTCATGTAAGCCAGGGAGAACTCGCGATAGGCGTGGGTGGACAGCACTCCGCCCCAGGTATCAAAAATCTGCACTGCCTGGGCTCCTGCGGCAATCTGTGCATTCAGATAGTTGGTAACAGCGCGAGCCAGCTTGTCGAGCAGAAGATGCATGGCCTGGGGTTGATTGAACATGAAGGACTTGGCATGGCGGAAATCCTTGCTGCCGCTTCCCTCTATCATGTAAGTCGCCAGAGTCCAGGGACTGCCGGAGAATCCGATCAGAGGCACGGAGCCGTTCAGTTCGCGACGAATCACGGAAACTGCGTCGGTGACATAGCCAAGATCCTTGGCGGTATCAAGTTCGGGCAATTGCGCCACATCCTGTTCACTGCGGACGGTCTTGCGAAAGCGCGGCCCCTCTCCTTCGGTGAAGTAAAGCCCCTGCCCCATGGCATCGGGAATGGTGAGGATGTCGGAAAACAGGATGGCGGCGTCCATGGCGTAACGGCGCAGCGGCTGCAGCGTCACTTCGCAGGCAAGCTCGGGGGACTTGCACAGGCTCATGAAATCTCCCGCCTGCTTGCGTGTGGCCCGATACTCGGGCAGGTAACGACCGGCCTGACGCATCATCCATACGGGCGTCATATCGACGTTCTGGCCTGTCAGAGCTCGCAAAAATCTATCGTTCTTCAACGCTGTCAACGCACTGTCCTCATTCTGAAGGTATTGGAAAACTGAAGCAAAAAAGCGGCCGTTCTACACATTGCCCTTTGCCGTCACAAGGCAGGAACCAGCTTAGCTGCCAGCCACGATCTCGCCATGAATGGTGCCGATACTGCGAATCCAGGGCTCCAGTCGGCCAAGCTCGCCTGCAAGTCCGGAGGCAGCGGTCTGGGCCGCTGCGCGGCTTGGATAAGCCCCCATCATGATTACAAACCATGGGTTGCCCTGATTCCGGGTTTCGAACCAGTACAAAGGCGTACTGGCATGGCGACGAACGAAATCTTCTACATTCGCCCGGGATGTGGAGCCCAGCAACTGCACGGTGAACTGATTCGCAGGCAAGGCCCGGATCCGCGTGTGCTGGGACGCCAGAGGTGCAGTCGCATCAGCGGTGCTGGCAGCGGCTGCCGGCCTGGCTGGCGCGGCGGCAGGCGCCGGAGTAGTCGCTGCAACTGCACGCGCAGGCGTCGTCGCAGGGGCAGGCGTGCTGGCGCTGGTGACAGGACTTGCCGATGTGGCGGCTGGAGCACTGGCAACGGCACGCGCGGGGGCGACAGCAGGTGTTGCGGAGGCTTCAGGCGTGGCAGTGGCGGAGTTGGCTGCCGCGGTCCCTGCGTTTGTCTGCGGCGCCGGAGCATTTGAGGTGTCCAGCGGGGTTGTCAAGGGAATGCCAGTCGCCAGACCGGTCGCAACGTTATCCCCAATGGCTGGATCCGAATCCACG
Source organism: uncultured Gammaproteobacteria bacterium (assembly GCA_903889815.1). Taxonomy (GTDB): domain Bacteria; phylum Pseudomonadota; class Gammaproteobacteria; order Pseudomonadales; family Pseudohongiellaceae; genus UBA5078. Next base: position 17,782 of record CAISYX010000154.1, on the reverse strand, counting down.
TCCAGGGCTTCGTCAACCGTTCGAATGGTGTTCAGTGCCTCCAGCGGAATCGGGACGGGTTCCGACAAATTCGACTGCGCCAGCTCTGTATCTTCATTACCCCCCATCAACAACGCCACCAGCACGATCACCGCAAGGGCTCCCGCTGTAGCGTAGACATAGGGCCGCGGCAGCTCTGCCGGCAGACGGGGCAGCAGATCGAGAATATCCAGACCGCCATCGCCGAGCAGGTCACTGGCGCGGGCGTTGATAGAGGCTGGTATGCCACCGGAAAGTTTGTGGATGCGTTCCACCTGACGATTGGAATACGGCAGAGTGCGCGCCGTGTCTTCCTGGTTGTAGCCTGCTGCACTGAGACGGTAGCGCAGGTAGGCGCGGGTCTCCTCCAGACTGAAAGCAGGCAGTTGTACTGCTGTGAACTGCGGCTGACCTTCCCGCATCGGACAGGTGTAGTCGAGCATCTCCAGCAAGGATGGCTCACCCAGCAGCAACAAATGGAACGTGGCATGGTGGTTGTCGTTGAGGGCCAGCTTGGTCAGCAGACTCAGCGCATCGTCGCCAAGCTCATGGGCGCTGTCGACGAGCAGCACCACGGTACGTGATTGCCGATGCAGTGCAGCGAAATAACGCTGCAGAGCGGCCTTCAGTTCTGCAAGCGTGGCCTGCTGTGGAAAATCCAGCACGAAGGACTTGAACATGTCTTCCAGCAGCTGACTCGGCGTGGTCAGCAATGTGGCGCGGATTCGGGCAATCACCTGATCGCGGTCTGCATGGCGGGCAAAGAAATCGCCGAGGGTCGTTTTGCCGCTGCCAGCGGGTCCAGTCAGGGCCACAATGTCTTCGCTCTCACGAGCCAGCAGCTGCATCTGGTCGAGGCTTGCGCGACGCATAGCACCGGGAAACAGGCTCTCCAGCGGGGTGTCCGGTGCAAAGGGGTCCGTCTTCAGCCCGAGTTCGGCCAGTCGCTCATTCAGATTTCGCACAGCTGCTCTTTCGCCTCCAGTGTCTGTTCCAGCAGCGCGGCGTCAATACCGCTTTCGATGACAGCTTGCCCCAGCCCGCGCATCAGAATGAATCGAATCTTGCCACCCACTACTTTTTTGTCAAAGGCCATGAGGCGCATGTAGTCCGCCACACTGATTTCGGCAGGGGGCACTACCGGCAGTCCGGCGCGCTGCAGAAGCGCCTTGGCTCGGCGGGCCTCGGCGCTGCTGATCCAGCCCAGGCGCACAGACAAGTCCGCCGCCATTACCATCCCTGCTGCGACAGCCTCGCCGTGCAGCCACGTGCCATAGCCCATGGCATTTTCGATCGCATGTCCGAATGTGTGACCAAGATTCAGCAGAGCGCGCACGCCGCCTTCCTTCTCGTCCGCTGCCACGATGCGCGCCTTGTCCTGGCAGCTGACTTTGACGGCTTCCGCCAGGAGTGTCTGTTCGCCTGCGACCAGACCGTCGACATTGGCTTCCAGCCACTCGAAAAACGGCAGATTGTCGATCAGCCCATACTTGATGACTTCAGCAAGGCCGGCCTTGAGCTCCCGAAATGGCAGCGACTGCAACACCTGGGTATCCGCTATCACACACTGTGGCTGATAGAAGGCGCCAATCATGTTCTTGCCGAGCGGGTGGTTGACGCCGGTCTTGCCGCCCACCGAGGAATCCACTTGTGACAACAGGGTGGTTGGCACCTGGATGAAATTGACACCGCGCTGATAAGTGGCTGCAGCGAACCCGGTGATGTCACCAATCACCCCGCCGCCAAGCGCAACCAGGGTAGTGCTGCGCTCGTGACGCTCCGCCAGCAGCTTGTCATAGATGAGCGACAGCGTCTGCAGCGTTTTGGTATGTTCGCCATCGGGCAATATCAGTGTGTCGCACTGCACATCGCCCAGGGCCTCGCGTACAGCGCCAAGATACAGAGGCGCCACGACTTCATTGGTAACGATCAGTGCACGACGCCCCTTCACGAAAGGTCGCAGCAGATTAGTCTGCGCCAGCAAGCCCTGGCCAATGAAAATGGGATAGGCGCGCTCGCCCAGACTGACTTCCAGCGTAATCATCTTTCAATCCACCTTGGCGGGTTCAGCGGCCCAGCGTTCCTGCAACTGCCGGACAATCTCCGTGCTGACTGAACGCGGGCTGCGTCGACTGGTGTCGATGGTCACATGCGCTGTCTCACGATAGAGGGGTTCGCGAATCTTGATGAGTTCCTTGATCTTGGCGAGTGGATTCTCGGTCTGCAGCAGAGGCCTGTTCTTGTCTTTGCCGGTGCGCTCGAGCTGCTGCGCCACGGACGCGCGCAGATATACCACCGTGCCACGCGAGTGCAGGTTGCGACGGCTCTCCGGCGCCAGTATTGCGCCACCGCCCGTGGCCAGGATGATGCCTTCACGCTGGGACAACGTATCGATCATGCGGGCTTCACGGATGCGAAAGCCCTGCTCGCCTTCCACGTCAAAAATCCAGGGAATGTCCGCGCCTGTCACAAATTCAATCTCGCGGTCGGAATCGTGAAAGGGCATGTTGAGCGCAGTGGCCAGGAGTCGACCGATAGTGCTCTTGCCAACGCCCATCGGTCCGATCAGGAAGATGTTCTCGCGCCTGTCCATTCGCTGCTGCTGCCCCGCCGGTTCTTGAAAGTCCGGCATTGTAACCTTGGCAGCCGGGCAAAATCACGGGAGTTCGCTCAGCGCGTGTTGATCTCCGCAATGATGCGAGGGGTGATGAAAATCAGCAGCTCTGTCCGGCGATTCTCGTTGTTGGTGCGCTTGAACAGACGCCCAAGGTAGAGCACATCGCCCAGCAGCGGCGTCTTGGTTTCGGTCGTGGTGGTTTCTTCCCGGAATACTCCGCCCAGAACAATCGTGTCGCCATTTTCCACCAGCACGCTGGTGTTGATGGAATTGGTGTTGATTGCCGGCACCGTGCCGGTGCCTGCAGCGACGGAGTCCTGATGAATGTCGAGCTGCATGATGATGCGTCCGTCCGGCGTGATCTGAGGAGTTACTTCCAGCGAAAGCACCGCATCGACGAACTCAGTGGTTGAGCCACCAGCCGTACCGCCAGCCTGTGCCTGATAAGGAATGCGGACACCTGACTGGATCGTTGCCGTCACCTTGTCCTGCGTGGTGACTTTCGGACGCGCAATCACCTCGCCATTGCCACTGCTCTCAAGCGCAGACAACTCCAGCTCGATGAGACCACTGTTGCTGGTGAAGCCCACGGAGAACGACGAGGCACTTTCGTCCTGTACTCCCAGATCCACAGCCAGCGCATCGGGGAATGAAGTGGTACCAATCGGGATCGGTACTGCCGCAATTGCCTGGGCCACTATGGAACCAATCAAACTGGGGTCAGTACCGTCCTGCAAGGCCTGCACGCGCGCAGCTTCGCCAGCAGCCAGCGCCTCCTGAATCGCCGAGGCTTCGGCAACGCGGTTGTTCTGTTGTTCCAGGGTGGCACCTTGATTGCCGCCGTAACGGAAACCGTCACTGGAATCCGTGCGCCCGGCTCCGCCCCAGCGGATGCCCAGGTCGCGCCCGAAGTCGGTGGAAACGTTCACGATTCTGGCTTCAATCAGGACCTGCCGTACCGGCACGTCGAGCTTGCTGAGCAGCTCGCGCACTTCATCCAGCTTTTCCGCGACGTCCCGGATGATGATGATATTGGTCCGCGCATCCACAGTGGCGCTGCCCCGACTGGAAAGCACGCCCGTGGCGCCCGACTCCGCCGGCACGCCGGGCGCTGCAGGTGCTGCGGGGTCTGCCGCAGGTGCAGAAGCAGCACCACTGCCAGTCGGCGAACCTGTAAGAAGCCTGAGGATATTCGCCGCGTCGGCGTAATTGACCTGAATGTACTCGGTCTGCAATGGAGCCAGCGCCTGGGCCTGACGGCTCGCATCCAGAGCCTGCTGTTCCTGTGCAGCAATCTCGTTGGCCGGAGCTACATAGAGCACATTGCCCACCAGACGTTTGTCGAGATTGCGTGATTGCAGCACCAGATTCAGTGCCTGATCCCAAGGCACATCCTCCAGCTGCAGCGTGATGTTGCCGGTAATGGCATCACTGGCAACAAGGTTGAGATTGTTCTCATCGGCCAGCAGCTGCAGCACGGAGCGCACATCGATGTTCTGGAAGCTTAGCGACACCAGACTTCCTGAAAACTGCGAAGCCGGGTCTGCATTGGCCGCCGCAGAACCCGGCGGGGTCACACTTACGGTGTATTGCCGACCCTGCTGGTAAGCCACGTATTCGTATTGCCCGTTGAGGTCAATCGCGATCGTCGCGTTGCCGCGCTGCGGGTAGACATCAACGGTATTGACGGGCGTCGCGAAGTCAGTCACGTCAAAGCGTCTGTTGAGTCGTTCTGGCACCGCAGTGCCGGCAAATTCCAGATACACTCGACTGCCAATCTGCTCCACATTGCCCACGATCTGGTCGTCGCTCAGCGTGATGACGATCTGCCCTTCATTGAGATCGTTACCGCGCCGAAAAGCAACGTCAGCAATGGCAGGACCATCGGACGCCGGCTCCTGAACGACCTGCGCCTCAACAGTTTCTGCAGGGGCCGCGGCGACGACATTGTCGCCGCCCAGATGAACTACCAGGGTATTGCCTTCGATGCGGGTCTGGTATTCGACTGGGGACACCAGATTGAATACAAGTCGCGTGCGGTCACTGGTTTCCAGCACCATCACACTTTGGGCATTGCTGGCCCCCAGATCAAACCGACGTTCCGCCAGACTGCTCTGCACGTTGCTGAGGTCGATGGAAATTCGTGCGGGATCCGTCTGGGTAAACCCTGTGGGTTCTGGCGGAATGCCGTCGAATTCGAGTCGCACTTCGATGCTGTCTCCCGGCAGATTTGCAAAGCCGATGCTGTTCAGTGTCACAGCATCCTGAGCCTGAGCGAACGCGGCCAGGACACTCAGAACCACCAACACAAGGCCTCGCTGCCACCGTCCAGCCAATTCCGGCTGTCTGGCACTTGAAGTCATCGTCACTGTAGCCATTCTCAACTCACCTGTTGTGGCAGCGCTGTGCACGCTGCTGAAAAATCCGTGCATTTCCCGCGACATTCCCCTCAACGCTGCAGGACAAGCGTGCGCGGTCGTTCCACCCAGCCACCGTCACCTGCAGGGACTATTTCCACCAGCGCCACTTCGCCGGATGTCACGCGGGCAATCCGACCGTGGTTGTGCCCCATGTAATTGCCAACGCCGACACGGTGCAGCGTGCCGTTCATATCCCGGATCAGCGCGATGAAGATGCGATCCCGCGTAATCATCCCAACCATCGTCAAGTCCGTAAGCGCGAACTCCTCCAGTACCTCTGGCGTACGATCGAAATCTGGCTGCACCAGATTCACGGGCGCTTCTGCCTCGCCCGTACCTGCCATTATCGGCACATCGAAGGGACTGCGCATCGACGCAGCACTGTATGTGAATACTTCGTAGGGCTGGAATTCAGGCATTGGCTCAACTGAACCGCCCGGACGCAGGGACACCTCCACGATGAACTGCTGCAAGTCATCCATCGCGGTCTGCCGGCCACAGGCAGCCAGCAGCAGACCAAGCGCTGCAAGCCGCGCCCAGCGCATCAGCAACAGACAGGCGGAACGAGAAGACTCAAGGTGTCGCAGCACTTTGCGCCTCCTCTTGCTCTTTTTCCTGCTGTTCTTCCTCTTCAGTCCTGTACCGATAGGTCTTCGCGGTAATGCTCATGGTGAGCGCAGTGCGATTGTCAGGAGCGGTGATCTCGAAGTCGTGCAAAGTGACGATACGGGGCAGACTGGCAACGCCACTGACGAAAGTCCCAAAGTCGTGGTAATTGCCCCGCACTTCCACCTGAATGGGTTGCTCGATGTAGAACTCAAGTTCCACTTCAGAGTCCAGTTCAATGCGCGCGAAAGTCAGGCTGGCTCCGAGACCGGTTTCTGTCACATCGTCCACGAGGTCTGGCACTTCAGTGCGACTGGGCAATTGGCGCAACAACTCCGAGAATGCATTTTCCATCTCTACCGTCTGTGCCTTGTATTCTTCCAGATTCGCAGCCAGCACTGCTTTTTGTTCGAATTCTATACGCAGGGCGGTCTCTTCCGCTTCCCTGCGACTCAACTCGGCCTGCAGATTGCGAATGTCGAACCAGAATCCGCCCGCGAGGCATACCACAAACATAGCGGCAGCCAGAATGAACTTGACTACCCCTGGCCAGACGCCGATGGACTCAATGTCACTGAGGTTGTTCCAATCGAAGCTCTGCAGCTCCTTGATCAACGTGGGAAGTGCCATGTCACAGCTCCTCCCCGCGCTCAGGTGCCTGCATGAACAAGGTCAGCGAGAAAGCATTGGCTTCGCGCTGATCGGAATTGATATCTGCCGAGGCGGCGGAAATCTGCTGCAGGCTGGGATTGATGAACCACTCCGAATCTTCGATGCGGCGCATCAGCTCTGAAACCTTGTTGTTGGACTCAGCAATACCCTCAATCTGGAGACGGTCACCGGTCCGCTGCAACGAGTTGAAATAGACGCCGGCAGGCAATGCCTTCACCAGCTCGTCGAAGATGCGCACAATGACAGGGCGCGAGCCCTGCAGATCCTGAATTACTTCCATGCGCGAGCTGATCTGCGCCTTCTGGTCCTTGAGCTCGTCAATCTCGGCAATGCGCGCATCCAGCACAAGCACTTCGCGGCGCAGGAAATCATTGCGGGACTGCTGGTAGCGGATGTCACTGCGGAAATTGCGGTCGACCAGAAACAGTATTCCACCAGCGATGATGACGACACCCAGCAGCAGCACAAAGAATTCGCGCTTGCGCTCTTCGCGAAGCTGTTCCCGCCAGGGCAGTAGATTGATGCGTGCCATCAGTACTTGCTCCTCATGGCCAGTCCGCAGGCGATCATCAGCGCCGGCGCATCATTGGCGAGCAGGGTCTTGTTCACCTTGCTGCCGATGGCAATGTCCTGGAAAGGGTTTGCCACCAGCGTCGGCGTGGCCAATTGCTCGCGAACCAGCCCCGCCAGGCCGTCGATGGCAGCCACGCCACCCGCCAGGATGATCTGATCCACGTCGTTGTACTGACTGGATGAAAAGAAGAACTGCAGTGAGCGGCTGACCTGCTGCACGGCGGCATCCTTGAAGGGTGCGAGAATTTCCTGGTCGTATTCTTCGGGCAGCGTGCCCCGGCGTATGGCATTCTCGGCCTCGACGGCGGACAGTCCAAAACGACGCTGCACATCCTCCAGCAGCTGGCGCCCGCCAAAAAGCTGTTCCCGGGTTTAGATGGTCTTGCCGTCAAGCAGCACATGGAGCGTGGTGATGGTCGCGCCAATGTCCAGAATCGCGACTGTGCTGGAGTCCACACTGGCGATCTGTGGCTGCAGCAGGCCAAAGGCGCGCTCCATCGCGTAGGCCTCGATGTCCACCACGCGCGCTACAAGTCCGCCGGACTGCAGAGCTGCGACTCGGGATTCGACATTCTCCTTGCGACAGGCTGCCAGCAGCACGTCGACAAAGTCAGACTTAGGGTCTTTTTGCTCCTGGCGCTCGAAGTCGATGGACACTTCGCTCAGGGGATACGGGATGTACTGATCGGCTTCGACGATGATCTGATTTTCCATTTCGGAATCATTCATCGCCGCATTCATTTCGATGATCTTGGTGATTACTGCGGAGCCAGCCACAGCCGCCGCCGCTTCCTTCGTGGAGGGCTTCAGGATGGAGATGGCCTGGCGGATGGCATCGCCGACTGCGTCGATGTCGCTGATGTTCTTCTCAACCACGGCATTGAAGGGCAGCTGGCGAATGACATAGTTCTCGATGCGATATCGACCGTTGCTGAGGCTTAGTTCAAGAAGCTTCACGGCAGTGGAACTGATATCCACTCCCAGAAGGGTCTTGGTTTTCTTGCTCAGAAGTTGCAGCACTTTCGTAAGCCTGAAGTTGGTGTCCAGCAGCCTTGGAATCGCGTCGACTTCGAGTATAGACGCGCATCAGAAATACCTCCTGCAAAGGAGTCACTTTTGATATTTACGACATCAAAAAAAATTTATATATGCTATTCAACAGATTATATCGGCATTTCAACAAATAACTTTAATTTGCCAACCAGTTCAAATCTTCCAGAAGAAGGTAGATCAGGCGCACACCCCGAGACGGGCAAGCGCGTGTTTGGTGCGCCACAGGAATACCACAAGAAATGATGCAACAATGTGTTTTCAATAACTAAAAAGAGATAAGCAAGGGGGCTTTCGTGCCTGCATTCTGCATCATTTGCCGGCCAGCACACGAGCTCCCAATCCCGACAATTCCACTCAAGATTAATCGGGTTCCAGCGTATATAATGCGGGCTGACTGGCATTGCCGAGCACATGAATTCCGGCAATTGCAGGTCTCTCTTGCAGCAAGTGACCAACCCAGCGTTGAACCAGTGTGGCATCACCCGTGAACTCCAGTATCAAGACATTGCTCCGAGGCCTGTTCTGGTTCGGCATCTTCTGCGCCAGCGGCGGCATCATGGTGGCCGCGGCGGCCTTCCTCTATTTGTCACCGCAGCTGCCTTCAGCCGAATCGTACCGCGATGTGCAGCTGGAGACGCCCCTGCGCATCCTCACCGCTGACAACCGGTTGATTGACGAGATTGGAATCCGCCGCGACCCCGTTCCTTTCGAACAGATACCGCCGATGATGATCAATGCGGTCATCGCCAGTGAGGACCCCCGCTTCTACTCCCACTCCGGCGTGGACATCCGCGGCCTGATGCGCGGATTCTACGGGTTTGTGCGCGGCATCAATCTTGGCGGCGGCAGCACCATCACCATGCAGCTAGCGAACAACATTTCCTTCGACAGTGACACGGTCTATGCACGCAAGCTGAAGGAAATTCCCTTTGCGTTGCGCATCCAGCGTGAGCTCACCAAGGAAGAGATCATCACCCTGTACCTTAATCTGATCTACTTTGGCTCCGGCGCGGATGGCATCAATGCTGCTGCCTATGCGTACTACGGCAAGCCAATCTGGGAACTGGGACTGCCTCAGTTTGCCATGCTGACCTCGGTTCTGCCCTGTCCGTCTCCGTGCAACCCCATTGCTGATCAGGCACGTGCAACGACGCGACGCAATGTGGTGCTGACCAAGATGTATGAGCAGGACATGATCACGCGCGCGGAATATGAAGAGGCGATCAACACGCCTGACAACGCGCGGCGCTACAATCGCCGGATTGAGGTCAGCGCCCCTTATGTCGCCGAAATGGTGCGCCAGGACCTTTACGCGCAGTACGGCGAAGATATCTATCGGCGAGGCTTCGAAGTCACTACCAGTATTCACAGCGAAAAGCAGGCCATCGCCAATCGAGCGCTGACCAACGGCCTTGAAGAATACTATGACAAGCGTCACGGCTACCGCGGCCCGGAGTCCCACATCGAGGTCACTGAGGGCCAGTCTGCAACGGACACCTGGATGCAGGCACTTTCCACACAGCAGTTATTGGGCAATCAGCACCCCGGGGTGGTGTCGGAACTTGGCGAACGAGAAATCAAGGCCATGTTGCAGGATGGCAGCACCGTCAACATCCCCTGGGAAGGACTGAGCTGGGCAGCACCGTTCATCGACCGTGGGCGCGCCTGGCCCCGTCCGGAGCGTGCTTCCGACATCGTGAAGGTCGGCGACCTGATCCGCCTGAAACAAACTGCCAGCGGCGGCTGGACTCTCGGTCAGATTCCGGACCTGCAAGGTGCGATCGTTTCGGTATCGCCGGACAATGGCGACATCCTGGCCCTGGTTGGCGGTTATGACTTCGCGTTAAGCCAGGTCAATCGTGTCACCACCGCCCGTCCGCCTGGCTCGGGGTTCAAGCCCTTCGTCTATGGCGCTGCACTGGAAAGCGGCTACACGCCGGCCACGATCATCAACGATGCCGCATTTGCCCGTGGTGACTATCGTCCCCGCAATTTCGAAAACAATTTCGCCGGCCCCATCACGCTGCGCACGGCACTGACCAATTCACGCAATATTCCGGCTGTGCGGCTTTACGAACAGCTTGGCTCTGATGTCGTTCTGCCGTTCGCCAAACGTTTCGGCATCACCACCGACCACTTCCCGCGCGTCGACCTCACGGTGGCGCTGGGCAGCCAGGATGTCCCTCCCATCGAGATGGCCGGCGCGTTTGCCACAATTGCCAACGGTGGCCAGAAAGTCACTCCCACCCTCATCAAGCAGATTCGCACTGTCGACGGGCTGATCCCACTGCCGGTGCAGAGTGTCGCCTGCGGCAAGTCCTGTGAGTCCATTGGCTTCAACGAAATGCCAGCAGAACAAGCAGTTGATGCCCGCGTTGCCTATGTGCTCGGCAGCATGTTGCGCTCAGTGATAGAAGAAGGCAGCGGGCGACGCGTGGGCCGGGAGATTCCGCGCAAGGATCTGATGGGCAAGACCGGCACCACAAACGGTCCTGCCGAATTGTGGTTCACCGGCTTCAATCGTGATGTGGCCACCAGTGTCTTCATCGGCTTCGACCAGCCGCAGCCCCTGGGGGAAAGTGAGCAGGGCGCCACAGTGCCAGTACCGATCTGGATCGACTACATGAAGGCAGTGCTGGAAGGAACGCCGGAGCGCATGCTGGAACGCCCGGACGGGCTGGTGGACAGACTGGTGGAGAAACAAACCGGACGCAGCGCCCGCCCCGATCAGGCCAACACGATGTTCGAGCTGTTCATGGAAGAGAACGACCCCACGGAATCACAACGCACCGCGGTCAGGCCGAGTCCGAACACCCAGCCCGCGCAGGATGAAGAACCCACCATCGAGATTATATTCTGAGATATCAGATCAAACAGCCGCAAACACAAAAAGGCGTCTTGGTTGCCCCGGACGCCTTTTTAGAACTGGTTCAAACAGCTTATTTCAGTGTACGACCACCAAAGCGCTTGTTGAAACGATCCACACGACCACCAGTGTCGAGGATCTTCTGTTTGCCCGTGTAGAAGGGGTGGCAATCAGAGCACACGTCAACAAGAATGTCCTTGCCAAGCGTGGAGCGCGTCTTCAGCACATTGCCACAACTGCAGGTAGCAGTCATCGCTACGTAATTGGGGTGAATATCGGGTTTCATGCCTCTACCTCATTGTTTGAATTCCGCTGGACGAGAGGACTGCCAGCGAAAGGGGCGTGCATTCTACCAAAGAGCATTGCTTTGGCAATAGCAGCATTTGCGTGAATGGACAGATTGCCCAGGCTTCAGGGCGCCGGCGCTCCGCCCTCTCTGATGGCCTTGTGGTTCTTGACCACTTCCGCCATCACCCGGGCCAGAATCTCGACCATCAGGTCGGAAGCCACTCCGTTGACTTCGCAGAGTCTGCGAATCTCGGCGAGCTTGCGACTTTCCCTCTCGGGATCAAGCGCCTCTAGACCATGTTCCGCCTTCAGGACGCCCACTCGCCGTGTCAGCGCAAAACGGTTTGCCAGCAGCAGCACAAGACCATGATCGATACGATCAATCTGTTCCCTGACCAGCAACAGTTCTGCGGGGACCGAGTCTGTGTTCATGTGCCTCTACTCCATCGTGCCGGGTTTCAAAGTGGCGGCGAGTATAAACCAAATCCAGCGGGGCAGGACAGGCGCTTGCCTGCGTCGGTTGCGGCAGTCCGGCAATCCACATACCATGCCTTCACCCACCGGCGCCCCGGCGCCTCGCCAACGCTTTCCTTGCAGCTCGCCATGCCCCAGTCACCCATGACAGTACTCCCGTTCGTGACACCTGTCCTCCTGCGTGTAGCTGTGCCATCGCCTCTGCGGCGCCTGTTCGACTACCTGCCGCCGGAGGGACTGGATGATGCAGGAGTCCGGGCTCTCAGACCGGGAATGCGCGTTGCAGTGCCTTTCGGAACACGCACGCTGGTCGCCATTCTGGTGTCCCTGCAGACTCAAAGCGGTGTACCCAGCGGCAAACTGAAGAGAGCCCTGCACCTGATTGATCAACACGCGCTGCTACCGGCCTCTCTCATGGAACTTTACGTCTGGGCAGCGCAGTACTATCAGCATCCGCCGGGCGAAGTGTTCCAGACCATGCTGCCCGCCCTGTTGCGTCAGGACCACCCCGCCGCGCGGCCACCCCACAAAGTGTGGCGGCTTTCCGACGCCGGTCATGGCCTGCCACATGACGCCCTGCGCCGCGCGCCCCGCCAGCGCGAGATCATCGATTTTCTCAGCGAGCATGGCGAACTGGACAAGACATCCATTCTCGAGTCCGAAATCTCACCGGCAGCGCTTGCCGCGCTGGTGTCGGCCGGACTGGTGTTGATGCAGGAGGAAGCAGATGGCGGACCTGCGGCAACGGCCCTCAATCTGCGCCCCCCGCAGGAGCTCAGTCTGGTACTGAATGCCGAGCAGCAACATGCAGTGGACGCAGTAGCCGGCGGGCTGGGCGGCTACAGCTGCTATTTGCTGGACGGCGTAACTGGCAGCGGCAAGACTGAGGTCTATCTGCAAATCATTGCTGCCGTGCTTGCCAAAGGTCAGCAAGCGCTGGTGCTGGTGCCGGAAATCAGCCTCACCCCCCAAACCATCAGCCGCTTCCGGCGCCGCTTCCAGTGCCGGATTGCCGTGCTGCACTCCGGCCTGACCGACACCGAACGCCTGCATGCATGGCTCGATGCGCGAGACGGAACAGCCCGAATCATCATTGGCACCCGCTCCGCGCTGTTCACGCCTATGGCCCGACCGGGGGTGCTGATTGTGGACGAGGAACACGATGGCTCGTTCAAGCAACAGGACGGCTTTCGCTATTCCGCCCGGGATCTGGCAATCGTGCGCGCCCGATGCGAAAACATCTCCATCGTGCTTGGCTCGGCCACGCCCAGTCTGGAGTCTCTCTACAACGTGCGTGCCGGCCGCTATACGCACCTGCCCCTCACCGAACGGGCAGGACACGCGGCCCAGCCAATGCTGCATCTGGTGGACACCACCCAGGAGCTGGTGCAGGAAGGCTTTTCCGGCCCCCTGCTCGCTCGCATTGGCAGCCATCTCCAGGCAGGCAATCAGGTACTGGTGTTTCTGAACCGGCGCGGCTTTGCGCCCACATTGCAATGCGGTGATTGTGGCTGGATTTCGGAATGCGCACACTGCGACGCCCGGATGACTCTGCACAAGACAACCCCGCATTTGCGCTGTCACCATTGCGATTCCCGGCGCCCCATCGACCGTCACTGCCCGCTCTGCAAGTCACGCAATCTGCAGGCTCTCGGGCTGGGCACCGAACGCAGTCAGGCCTGGCTGCAGGGACTGTTCCCCGACACTCGGGTGCTGCGAATAGACCGGGATACCACGCGTCGCAAGAATGAACTGAATGTTTTGCTGAATGAAGTGCATCAGGGCGGTCCCTGCATTCTCATCGGGACACAAATGCTTGCAAAGGGGCACCACTTTCCACGGGTCACCCTGGTCGCTGTACTGGATGCGGATGCCGGCCTGTTCAGCGCCGATTTCCGGGGTCAGGAACACACGGCGCAACTGCTGATGCAGGTGGCAGGGCGCTCCGGTCGCGAGGGAATTCCGGGCGAAGTGCTGATTCAGACCCGGCATGCCGGCCATCCCACTCTGCAGACGCTGGTGAGGGACGGCTACGGTCATTTTGCCAGCGTTCTGCTGGAAGAACGCCGGGTGGCAGGAATGCCGCCGTATTGCGCGTTGGCACTGATCCGCGCCGAAGCCGAAGACTATCGCGCGCCTGAGAGCTTTCTCTCCCTTGTCCGCGCCCTTGCCGATGCGCGGCTGCGCGAATCCGGAGACACTGGCATTGCCCTGATGGGGCCACTGCCGGCCCCGATGGAGAAGCGTGCAGGCAAATTCCGCGCGCAGCTGCAGATCAGCGCTCAACAGCGCCCGGTGCTGCAGCACTTGCTGGCCGCACTCTGTCCACAGATAGAGGCCCTGCGCGAAGCGCGGTCCGTGCGCTGGTCAGTGGATGTCGATCCTCAGGACATGATCTGAGTTGCGCACCAGAGCACTGCCTGTTCCGGAATAACAGTGGTTGGTACCGCTGTTTTTCAGGATAATGGCCGCCACTCGCTCCCCAGAAATATTCCAAGCAAGGACATCATGGCTCACGATTTTGCCAAGACCAGACGCCGCGCCGCGCCCGAACAGGCCAGACAGAAAACGGCGCCGACACCGCCTGCCAGGAACATGCTTTTCACAGGCCTGATTACCGGTGCCGTGCTGGGCTTCTTTAGCTTCTTCCTCATCTACCTGTCCGGGATACTCCCCCCCGTTGGCAATATGAGTGCCGAAGCCGTCGCCAGCAATGAAGCCGAACAGGCAGCAGCGCAGCAGCGTCGCAATGAAGAGCTGGAACAGGCCGCCACTCGCCTGCAGCTGGAGTTCTACAAGGAACTCCCCAATTACGAACTGATCGTCGACAACATGCCCCAGGCCAGCGCCGCCACTGTCGTGGCGACCAATGGCGCACAGGCAGCATCGACACCCTTGGCTGCCCCAGATACTGCAGGCGCCATCGACACTGCGCTTGTAGTGCAGACCCCGCCAAGCGGGGCAGCGGTCATTGCAGCGATGCCGATGCCTCAACCTGCGGCAACTCTCTCCGCCGTGCCGGCCGAGGTGCCGACTGACGTGCAGACTGAGATGCAGGCCAGTACAGCGGCCGGGCGGGAATCCGGCTTCATGATCCAGGCCGGGGCTTTCCAGCAGGAAATCGCGGCCGTGGCACAGAGCGATCGCCTGCTCGGGCTCGGGCTGTTTTCCCGCGTGAAGCAGGAAGCCTTGCTGGGAAAGACGCTGTTCCTGGTGCAGGTTGGCCCCTTTGACACCCGCGAGCAGGTAGCCCAGGCCGAAGGCATCCTGCGCAGCAACGGCATCGACAGCATCCGCATGGGCCTGAGTCAGTAGGCCTGGCAACACTCCCTTGATTTCGGCTTGTCTGCGCCCATAATCCCTTTTCATCCCGATTCCCGGCAGTGACCGGCAGGAGTAGTCGTTTGGAACAGTATCACGGTACTACGATCGTCTCGGTCCGCCGTGGCAACAAGGTTGTCGTCGGTGGCGATGGCCAGGTATCTCAGGGCAATACCGTCATGAAGGGTAATGCCCGCAAGGTTAGACGGCTGTACAAGGACCAGGTCATTGCCGGATTTGCCGGCGGTACGGCCGACGCCTTTACGCTGTTCGAGCGCTTCGAGGAACAACTGGAGAAACACCACGGCAAGCTGGTCCGCTCTGCAGTGGAGCTGGCCAAACTGTGGCGCACCGACCGCATGCTGCGGCGCCTTGAAGCCCTGCTGATCGTCGCGGATCGAGAGGCCTCGCTGATCATCACCGGCAACGGGGATGTCATTGAACCGGAAGACTCACTGATGGCCATCGGCTCCGGCGGCCCGTATGCCTTGTCGGCAGCACGTGCCCTTTACCGCCATACCGAGCTGGATGCGCGCAGCATCGTTCAGAACAGTCTGGTCATTGCAGCAGACATCTGTGTGTACACCAACCAGAACCACACGATCGAAGAACTGGAGTTCTGACCAATGTCCAGCATGACCCCGAGAGAAATTGCGTCCGAACTGGACCGCCACATTATTGGCCAGGATGCGGCAAAGCGCGCGGTCGCCATCGCCCTGCGCAATCGCTGGCGTCGCATGCAGCTTGACGAGTCCATCCGCCCCGAGATTACGCCCAAGAACATCCTGATGATCGGACCGACCGGGGTGGGCAAGACCGAGATCGCCCGGCGCCTGGCCAAACTCGCCAATGCGCCCTTCATCAAGATCGAAGCCACCAAGTTCACTGAAGTGGGCTATGTGGGCCGCGACGTGGACTCCATCATCCGCGACTTGATCGATGTCGCCGTGAAGATGCTGCGCGAGGAGCAGATGCGCAAGGTAGAGCACGTTGCCGAGAACGCCGCTGAGGACCGTATCCTCGACGCCCTGCTCCCGCCGGCTCGCAGCATGGAGGACAACACGCCCGCACGTGAGCGCCCCGATGCGGCCACCCGGCAGATCTTCCGCAAGAAGCTGCGCGAAGGGGAACTGGATGATCGCGAGATCGAGGTGAAAGTGGCCGATGCCATTTCGGGCGTCGAGATCATGGCGCCCCCGGGCCTGGAAGAAATGACCAGCCAGCTCAAGAGCATGTTTTCCAACATGAGCAGCGGCAAGACCAAGACCCGTCGTCTGCCCATCAAGACTGCCTTCAAACTGCTGCGCGACGAAGAGGCCGCGCGCCTGGTCAATGAAGAGGAAATCCGCGCCCGCGCCATCGACCTGACCGAGCAGACGGGCATTGTGTTCATCGACGAAATCGACAAGGTCACCGTGCGCAACGATTCGGGCAACAGTGGCGTGTCCCGCGAAGGGGTGCAGCGTGACCTTCTGCCCCTGATTGAAGGTTCCACGATCACCACCAAGTATGGCAGCGTGAAGACTGACCACATCCTGTTCATCGCGTCCGGCGCCTTTCATTTGTCCAAACCCTCGGACCTGATTCCTGAACTGCAGGGCCGCCTGCCCATTCGTGTCGAGCTCAACGCGCTGACGGCACATGACTTCGAGCGCATCCTCTCGGAGCCGCGCTGCTCGCTTACGGAGCAGTACCAGGCCCTGCTTGGCACTGAGAATCTGCAGGTCAGCTTCACACAGGACGGCATCGCGAAGATTGCCGAGATAGCCTTCCAGGTGAACGAGCGTACCGAGAACATCGGCGCGAGGCGCCTGCATACGGTAATGGAAAGACTGCTGGAGGACGTGTCCTTCTCGGCCTCGGATGTCGGCGTTGGCGCGGGCAAGGCGCTGGTGATCGACGCTGCGTACGTTGAGTCACAGCTGCGCGAGCTGGCCACCGACGAAGACCTGAGCCGCTTCATTCTGTAATCGAGGACGTCCGCCATGATGACTGCTCCCACCGAGATCCAGCTGCGCCGCAAATCCGGGCTGCTGGTGCTGGCATGGGCCGACGGCAGTCGCCATGAGCTGAGCGCGGAGTTCCTGCGGGTGCATTCACCCTCCGCCGAAGTGCGCGGTCACGGCCGCAGCGGAGCAGTGCTGCAGACCGGCAAGCGTCTGGCAGGCATCACGGGCCTTGAGCCTGCAGGCAACTATGCCATCAAGCTGATATTCGATGACCGCCATGCCTCCGGACTTTACAGCTGGGAGTATCTGCACCACCTGTGTCTGCAAAAGGACAGTCTTTGGGAACACTATCTGGCTCAACTGCAGGCCGCCGGTGCCAGTCGCGACCCGGCACCCGCTGCGCGTTCCTTGTCAGAGCAGGTCCAAGTGATTAACATTCAGCCGCTGCCAGAATCCCCGACCTGATGTCCTGCCGGCAATCCTCCTCCCGACCCTGGCCCTGAGTGCCAGCAGGAAACTCCCATGTCCGCCGTCAAAGACTCTTCCAGACCCGCGTCTCCAGACACCGCCAGCGCTGGCGCGGGTGAGCGCACCACGCATTTCGGCTACGAGCAGGTGCCGGTAGAGGAGAAGGTCAAACGCGTAGGCCAGGTGTTCCATTCCGTGGCGGGCAAGTACGATGTCATGAATGACCTGATGTCGCTGGGCACGCATCGCCTGATCAAGCGCTTCACCGTTGAACTCAGCGGCGTACGTCCGGGCCACCGGGTACTGGATCTGGCCGGCGGCACCGGCGATTTCACCATCCGCTTTTCATCCCTGGTCGGCAAGACCGGCCAGGTGGTGCTGGCCGACATCAATGCGTCAATGCTGGGCGTTGGCCGCGACCGCCTGATCGACAAGGGCATAACCGACAATGTGGTCT
>CAISYX010000153.1 GCA_903889815.1 uncultured Gammaproteobacteria bacterium | reverse complement strand
CACTCGGTGCAGGTCTTTTATGCCGCTGAACGGCAAGCCGGGCACCCGCTGCCTCGCATTGTGCCAGCGCTGCTGACGAGCAGATTCGTTGTGGGAGTGTGCGGTGGTCGCCCCGCTGCATTTCTGCATTGACGGTGGGAGGGGGCTTGTCGGCGACCGGCATTCGAAGCTGCATATGCCGATGTGTGGCGCCGAACCAGACCCTGCCCGGCTCTGGCCCGATCAGCGGCATAAAAGACCCGCACCGAGTGAGCAAAATGACCCCAGGCATTTTGTGAAGCGAGGGCATCGGGGAGCGATGCGGGTCAGCCGCAGAGCGGGCCAGGGCCGGGCAGGGTCGATTCGAGGCTCCGCAAAGTCAGTACACGCAAATTCGGATGTCGGTCGTGGGCAAGCCCACTCCCACAGACAGTCAGTCCCCGAACCACATGCGCTGGAACATCCCATCCTTCCTGATCACCAGATGCCACAGCGCCCCTCCGACATGCCCCAGCACCAGCAGTGCCAGCGAGATCGCCAGCGCGCCATGAATCTGGAACAGCCGCAAAGCCAGCGCTTCATCTACCGGTACGAAAGGCATGGGCGGAAGGTCCAGTCCCGGAAACACGATCAGCGCCGGGAACGCGGTTACGCCCGCCCAGCCCAGCAGCGGCACAGTCACCAGCAGCACGTAGAACAGGTGATGCAGACTCTTGGCCGCGATGCGCTGCATCTTCGGAAAGTCTGCCGGATAGGCCGGGTCGGCACTGCGCAGCTTGAAGGCGATGCGCAGCGCCATCAGCAGCAGGACGGTAAATCCTGTGGCCTTGTGAATGCCGTAAAGCGTGTTGGTCAGGGTGTCCCAGAGATTGGCCTCTCCGCGCGCCACCATCCACAGCCCGACGGGCACGAGGGCGAGCACGCAGCCAGCAATGAGCCAGTGTATGCGTCGACGATTGAGCGAATAACGAGTCATGGTGTCCTCCAGAGCCTCTGCAGGGCAGTAGATCACACATTGCCGGGCGGCTCCAAGGCAGTCGGCTGTATTGGACAACGCATACAGGCAGCCGCCGCGCGCAACTGAGGTAAGATGACAGCCTGCGCCAGGAGGCTGATCATGTCCCATTCCCTCACCCCACACTCTCGCATCGCCATTGTTGGCGCCGGCATTTCCGGTCTGGCGTGTGCCCGCGCGCTTGCCGATGCGGGACTTCACGTTCAAGTCTTCGAGAAAAGTCGCGGGGTGGCCGGGCGCATGAGCACTCGCCGTGGCGAACATGGCCAGTGTGATCACGGTGCGCAGTATTTCACGGCCCGTGACCCTGAATTTCGTGCCGAAGTGCAGACCTGGATCGCCGCCGGCGCGGCCGCGCTGTGGGCACCCAGAATGCGAGTCTATGAAGGGGAAGCCGCGGCGGACTGGCATCCGCATTCGTCCAGCGTGGAGCGCTTCGTGGGCACTCCCGCCATGACGTCACCGGGGCGTCTGCTGGCCCATGGCCTGACTGTGCACCATGGTTTCAACGTGCGGGCGCTGCAGCACAAGGCGGGGAAATGGCAGCTTGACGAGGTCGATGGCACCACGGCGGCAGGGTTCGATGCTGTGCTTCTGGCCATGCCGGCGCCGCAGGCACAAGCGCTGCTCAAAGAAGTTGCGCCGGCGCTTGCCGCGCACGCCGGCAGTGTCCAGATGCGCCCAAGCTGGGCATTGATGCTGCATTGTGATGGACCTCTGCCACTGCCTTTTGACGCAGCATTTGTGAATGCCGGGCCGCTGCGCTGGGTGGCGCGTGACTCGAGCAAGCCCGGGCGACCGGGGCAGGAAGTCTGGTTGCTGCATGGCACTGCGGCATGGAGTGCCCAGTCCATCGAGGCAGACCGCGAGGCTGTCATCGCGCAGATGCTGGCGGCCTTTCAAAAGCTGACGGGCCTGGATCTGCGGCAGAGACTGGTCGGGCACAGCCTGCACCGCTGGTTGTATGCCGATACCGGGCGCACCCTCGGCGAGCCCTGTGTGTGGAACGCGCACTGTGGTGCAGGGCTCTGTGGTGACTGGCTGCAGGACGACAAGGTGGAAGGCGCCTGGCGCAGCGGTCGCGCACTGGCAGCACAGGTGCTCGACGCGGTGTCAGCGAATGCGCGCCAGGTGCCGGTGGCGCATCCACCGCCTGTGGACCCGGTGGAGTGTCGGCGCATCTCCTTTGGGTCTGCGCAATACCGGCAGACGCTGCACCTGCGCGAGACAGTGCTGCGCATTCCCCTGGGATTGACTCTGTCCGAGGCGGACGTGCATGGTGAAGACAGGCAGTGGCACTTTGCGCTTCTTGATGGCCGCGATGCGTTGCTGGCGAACGTCGTGGCGGTGCCTCTGGGAGACGGATTATTCAAGTTGCGACAGATGGCGGTGCGGGCAGAC
The DNA here is from genome assembly GCA_903889815.1 of uncultured Gammaproteobacteria bacterium. Lineage (GTDB taxonomy): Bacteria > Pseudomonadota > Gammaproteobacteria > Pseudomonadales > Pseudohongiellaceae > UBA5078. The sequence goes on along the minus strand of CAISYX010000153.1, from coordinate 2,342 downwards.
TTGCAGGGACTGGGGCTGGGTTCAAGACTGGTCACAGAGGTTGAAGGGCAACTGCAGGCCCAGGGAGCCAGGTCGATCATCCTGCATGCACGCGTCTCCGTCGTGCCTTTCTATCAGCTGCTGGGCTATGTAGCGGAGGGCGAGGACTTCATGGAAGTGACCATTGCTCACCGCTGCATGCGCAAGATTCTCACCCGCTGACTCTCAGACTCTCTCCCAGATCAGCGCGAGATAACGGGTCCAGCCTTTCTTTACACAACGCTGCAGGGCAGTGCCGCCCGCCAGATTGTGCCAGTAGGCCCAGGGCAGCGGCACGCGGGTGAGCGTGCTCACGGCCCATAGAAGCAGTGGGTGGAAACCGCGCAGATGCGCGCTCAAGTCCTGCACTTCTACCAGCCGGAATCCCGCGCTCTGCGCGAGGGCGCAGGTGTCCTCTTCCGACAGCAGCGTGTTCAGATGCCAGCCGCGGCGAAACCGCGCAACACAGGCTTTTGCTTCCGCGGTGTGCCGTGGATTCAGAAAGTCGTCGCACAGCACCAGGCGTGCGCCGGGCAGCAAATGCTTTGCGGCCATTGTGAAAAAGCCCGCCGCGTCGTCGGCATGCACGAAGGATTCGATGGCATAGGCGCCATGGCTGGCAGGAAGTTCAGGCATGGCGGAGAAGCTGCCCAGGGCGAAGTTCACGCGCGAGGCAAGCCCCAGCGCCTCGGCGCGTTGCTGCGCCAGCTGCACCTGGGCCGGGCTGAGGGTGACGCCCGTCACGTGCACGTCCAGCGTCTGCGCCACCAAGGTGGCCGTGCCGCCCACGCCGCAGCCAAGATCCAGCACGCGGGCAGCGCCCGTTTCCTCTGGCAGTGCCGGCTGCAGCGCATTCGCGACCAGCTGGTTCAGAAAGCCGAAGGCCTGCGCCTGCGTCGTCACGCCCGGCGCCCAGATGGCACGGTGAATGGCGGCCACATCGCCACTGCCGCCCAGACTCAGGAAGCGGGCGGTGTTGCTGTCGTAGTACTGCGCGATCTGCTGCGGGTTGTAGGAGCCGTCTTGGTGGGAGCGGGCTTGCCCGCGAACCTCGTCTGCTGCCTCCGAACCCACCTGCCCGCGAACCTCCTTCACCGGCCCCTCACCCCTGGCACCAGTACCGGAGTTGCCTTCTTGTAGGCCTGATACGCCGGGTCATCTCCCCACTTCTGATCGGCACGCTCTTCCAGCATGGGTATGCCACTGATGCGCGAGATCAGCAGAATCACGAACACGGGCGACAGCAGCGTGGCGTACTGCCAGCCCTGCAGCACAGGCAGGGCGACCAGGGCCGCGCCGACCCAGAGCACCATCTCGCCCAGGTAATTGGGATGCCGCGACCAGGCCCACAGGCCGGTGCTGATGAAGTGTTCTGCATTGGCCGGGTCGCGACGGAACTCGGTTTTCTGGCGATCAGCGACCACTTCCAGCACGAAGCCCGCCAGCCACAGAGCGACGCCAGCCCAGGCAAGGCCATCCATGGAGACGGCACGTCCGGACGTGATCGCAGCCAGGACGGGCGCGACGGTGATCAGCACCCACAGGCCGCCCAGCGTCCAGGTGAACAGAAAGCGCCAGAAGCGTGTCTTGAGCTCCTGGAAGCGCCGGTCCTGCCCCGCGCGTTTGACGCGCAGGAACAGGAAGCTGCCCAGGCGCAGAGACCAGGCCAGCACCATGCCGGAGAGCAGCAACGAGCGCAGGTCATCCCCCGCCGTGGCGCCCGCCAGCCAGTTGGCCAGAAGAATGGTGCCGATGAAGGACAGCGCCCCCGTCAGGTCGAAGTAGTGTTCTGTCTGCCCGAGGAAAGACGGGACGAAAATGAGCCAGTGCAGCACGAAGCCCACCATGCCGCACAGCACGAACAGGGGCAGCGGGCCCAGTCCGGTGTCAAGGCGCAGCCCGCTGTCGCTGCCGGCCAGGACGACCAGGGCGCCGAGTACGAGACAGATGAGAATGCCGATGAGGCCGCGATTGCCGGGGGATTTCTGGGGGGTATCAGTCATGGTGCGCGGAATCCTGTTGCTATTGTTGTGACCTGGTTATACGCAGGGATTTCTGAGGGAGTTCACTGCCGGGTTTTGCCTGTGGGAACGGGCCTTGCCCGCGAACGGCTGCCACTCAGCGTCAGTGATAACGGCGCCGGGTGTGCCCTCCCCCGTTCTGCGGCTGACCCGCATCGCTCCGCGATGCCCTCCCATCGCCAGGAGCCTCGGTCTCCCGGCTCACTCGGGGCGGGTCTCCTATGCCGCTGAACGGGGGAGGGCACACCCGACGCCTGCAAGCCAGTGGGTGCGAGTGGCGGCCGTTCGCGGGCAAGGCCCGCT
>CAISYX010000152.1 GCA_903889815.1 uncultured Gammaproteobacteria bacterium | reverse complement strand
GGCCACGTAGGTGTCATCGGCAGCCTGCAGCGCGGCCTGCTGCTCCAGAATCAATGCCGCATTGGGCAGAATGACTGCAACATACACGGCGTGGACCACGATCACGCAGATGATCAGGGCGAAGACCTGGTAGATCACTTCGGAGAGGTAGTTCTGCTTCATGCACGAGCCCTTGTGTCAGGTTTGGTTTTAAGGAATGCGGGGCGCTCCGGCGCCTCAGATGTCGACGGGGAACGAAGCTCCCAGATCCTGCGACAATTGCTCCGTAGGAATGAAGCGGCCGGGCGAATTGTCGGGGTCGTCTCCCACCTGGGCGATGTCCTGCGCATCCGGGTTCAGTGCGGCGTCGGGCATGGCGGCACCGTCATCGGTCTGGCCCGCCTGGTCAGTCTGATCCGCCGGGGTCGCGGGCTGCGCTGCTGGTTCGGGTTCGGCAGTGGCGCTCTGAGCAAGCGTCTGACCGGCACCCAGGCCGAGCAGCAGGGCCACGGTGAACGCTGCAATCGTATGGGCAGTCTTCATCGTTCATTCCTCCAGGTAACGGGCAATTCTGAAGCCCAGATCATTGCGCGTCACGTCACCGAAATCACGATAGGACAGACGGATTTCCGTGACACTGCTGTGCGCCCAGCTTGAGCCCTTGATGGTGTGATAAGCCCCGGATGTCGGGCCGAGCGGGTCGACTTCCACTGCCGTGCCCAGGGTCAGCATGGTGCCATAGAAGTCGTGCACCCATTCCGAGACATTGCCGGCCATATCGTACATGCCCCGCGCATTGACCGGGAACTGACCGACCGGAGCGGTGCCCAGATAAGTATCGTCATAGCCGGAAAGGTAGGCGCCCATGAAGCTGCGCACCGACATGTCCGCGAAATTGCCGGCGCGTTCAGGCGGCGGCATCTGTTCGCCCCATGGGAAGCGCAGAGTGTTGCCATTGCCATCGGTGCGGGCTGCCCACTCCCATTCGGCCTCTGACGGCAGGCGATAGCCCGTGGCCTCGGGGTTGAAGCCAGTCACCTGGTCACCTTCCACCTGATAGAAAAGCGGCAGGCCTTCCTGTTCGCTCAACCAGTTGCAGTACAGGGCCGCATCCTGCCAGGTAACCTGCACGACGGGCTGGTTGTCGAGGTCGATGGTTTGTCCCTGCAGCGTGCCGGAAGAATGCTCGGCCCGGAACTGTTTGAACTGCAGATTGCTGACCTCGTGGGCCGACAGGTAGAAGGGGCGCTCCAGACGCACCTCACGCAGATCTTCGTTGGCGCGGCGACCGGGTTCGCGGCGCGATGCCCCCATGCTGAACTGGCCGGGGTAAAGCAAGGTCAAGGTCTGTCCCGCGGCGGTCTCGATCAGCGGGCGAATGGCTTCCAGGCGCGCGTCTTCCAGTGACTTGAGGGTAACCCGCAACTCCTGCTCGAGCCCGGGACGGGACGTGAAACTGCCGGTGTAGGGCACATAGCCGTCGCGGCGGATCTCGATGACCTGGCTCGCGGCCAGCAGCTCCAGCGTCTGGTTCGCAGGCCCGCGCAACTCGCCATCGACATAGACTTCCGCCTCGGCTGGCTCGGCCACGATGCGCACGGACGAGGTAATCGGCACCAAAGGCACGGTGATGTCCTGCTCTTCGTCGGGCCGGGTTTCCAGGGTGCGGCTGGCGGCATTGAAGCCGCTGCGGAACAGCGTGATTTCGTGAGTTCGCCCGGGTGGCAGCGCCACTTCCAGCGGCGTCTGTCCGCGGAAATCGCCATTGATGGTGACATTGGCGCCGCTGGGCTGGGAGCGGATGAACACCAAGCCATCGGCGCGCTCCAGTACCACGGGAGTCAGCTGCTGGTCTTCGCCTGCCGCGACATTCAGAGCCCCCTGCCATGCCTTGTGAGCTGTGAGCTTCAGGATAAGCTCGTGCTCACCTTCCAGTACTTCGGCGGTATACGGCGTCGTGCCCAGCAGCTGGCCGTCCACCAGAATCTCCGCGCCCGGCGGCGTGGTGGCAAAGCTGATCTGGCCCCATGCGGGCGCCAGGGTCAGATCCACCGCCGTGGTCGCGGAGCGCCCGGGTATTGTCAGCGGCTGTGTCAGCGGCAGGTAGCGGTCAGCGGCAATGCTCAGCTCGTAGTCGCCCGGCTCGATCTCCAGATCACGCAGCGGCGTTCGACCAAGCTCCTGGCCATTCAACAGCACCAGCGCGCCACTCACTGGCCCGCCAGCGCCTTGCGCCGACACGCTGACGATGCCCGGCAGCTCGCGCATCACGACAGGGAAATTCTGTGCCTGCTCTGCTCCAACGGTGAGGGTGAGCGATTCGTCGTGATACCCGGGATTGCGCAGCAGCACGGGATATGCACCGGGCAGCATCAGCGTGCGTCCGCCCAGTTGCAGCTGGAAGCCGGATAGAAATTCCACACTGGCGGTGATCGGGGTGACCTGCACCGAGACAGACCTGGCACTGAGCACGAACCAGCCGGACGCCGCAGCCGCCAGCAGGAAGCCTGCTACAAGCAGATGTGGCCAGCGCAGACGCAGGGCCGCGCGTCGACGTGTCGGGTCAGGCGGCGTGAAATCGATGGGAATGATGTGATCCGCAAATGCTGCGGAGTCGGAATCGCCGCCGGGAGCGGCACTGTGTTTCGGGTGATCCTGCATGAGCTCAGCGCCTGTTGACCGCGACGATTTCTTCCGTACAGGCCACCGTCACCGGCGTACTGCTGTTGTCAAACCCCACGTCGAACTCGGCCCGCACGTCGCGGTAACCGGGGCGTGTGCCCACGGCGACATAGCGGCCCGGTTTCAGGCTGAGGGTCTGGCTCTCGAACCGGCCGAGCACCCCGACCTGGTACAGGGTGACTTCGGTGAGATTGTCCGATACCAGCTGCACATCCACCGGCACCTGCGCGCGGGCAAGCAGCCCTTCCACAGTGGTCAGCTGCTGAAGCAGACGCGGACCGGGGTTCTCAAGGGCCAGCCCCGTGTAATAGACCTGCACCGCCTGGGCATGGACTGCCTCATCCGAGAGTCGTTCCGGCTGGTCGATGGCGCTTTGTAGAAGACTGTCCAGCTGCAGGCGCTTCTGAGCGTAATCGCGGCCATCGATGGCGAAAACCAGCGCCGCGTCGATGGCCAGCGCTGCGTCATATTCGGCGACTGCGGACTCCCACTGTTCGCCTGCGACCAGGGTCTCGGCGGCGCTGCGATGCGCGTTGATAGTGTTCACAGCCAACTGATCGCGGGTCTGCGTGATGGCTTCCTGCGCCTGCAGGTTGCCGGGCCGCATGGCAAGGGCTCGTTCGAAGGCAGCGATGGCAGTGTCGGAATCTTCGGTCTGCAGGGCCGCAAAGCCTTCGGACATGACCCGGTTGAAGGCGTTGTCACTGATCAGTGCACGCACTTCGTCCAGCTGACTGCGCGCCAGACCATGGGCCCCGTCGAGGGCGAGGGCTTCCTGCAGACTTGTCTGGGCGGCATCGAGGGCGCCACTGGCACGCTGACTGGCAGCCTGCGCCAACAGGGCATTGACCTGATCGAGGGTGGCGGCGCGCTGCATGCCGGCCAGCGCAACGGCTTCATCCGGCTGCAGCAACAGCGCCAGCCCAAACTGCTCGGTCGCGGCCGCGGCATCGCCGGCCTCCAGCGCGGCAGCGCCCTGGACAAGCGCTGCGGCCAGCACCTGCTCCACGGAGTCCTGCAGTTGCTGCAGCGCAGTGTCGGCGTTCTGATATTCGAGCGTGGCCTGATCGAAGGCCTGGGTGCGATAGGCCTCATCTCCGGTGCGCGCAAACGCCAGTGCCGCCGCGTACGCATCGGCCGCCCAGCGCTCAACCTGCAAGTCTTCCAGACCGGTCTGGCGCTCCAGCAGCGATGACAGAACAGTCTGGGCATCCTGCCGCTGACGCGCGCGCTGGGCTTCTTCAAACGGGGAAACTGGATTGAGCGCGGGAGCAGCCGTTGCCGGCAGTGCCGGCTCCGTCACTTCGGCGCGTGGCGTCAGCGGCAACTCGTATTCGGCCACCACGCCCGGCAGCACGAAGATCACCGCCAGCGCCAGCAGAATCAGCACGCCAAGCATCAGCCAGACAACAGGAGAGGGCCCCGCACGCACGGCAGCAGGTCTTGCGCCAGCTGCTCGGGCAGCGGCGCCGGGAATTGGCTTGTCGCTCACGTCTAGCTCTGTCATCGCCTTGCGCACCAGAAACGGCACCGGCAGCACCAATGCCCTTCCACGTCAGATGCCCCCTGTCTCAGCCTTGTACATGTCCACGAGAATCTCTCGCCACTGCTGGTACTGCTCTTCCACGGTGCCATTGAGCATGATGGTACGGTCATCCAGATCGATCATCCGGGGCGCTACTTCCTGCTCCAGGGATTCGCCCAGCTCCTGCAGAGCGGCGATGTGGATCTCTGCCTCGGCATTCTTGTCGAAACCACTCTTGATCATGTAGGCACCTGCGCCCACGCCCACCAGCGCGCCGGTCTGCACGGCCGCATTGCTGCTGGTCGCCGCGGCGATGCCCCCGACGATTGCCAGAGTGCCGGCGACGAAGCGTCGCCGCGCAGACGCTTCCACCTGATCCAGCGTCATGGTGGCGTGATAGCTCTGCTCGCGCCAGGAGTCATAGGGCACCCGCATCTGCCGGGCATAGTTGGCGTAGTAGTCCTGCACCGTATCCACGAACAGATTGTCACGCAGCCGGATTTCGCGGATGCGCTCCAGTGCCGGGTCATTGTCCGCCGGCAGGCGCACGATCTGCGTGATGCCCCGATTGTTGACACTCAGATACTGCTCGAACAGCTCGGGGGCGAAGTTGCGGGCAAACTGCAATTCAGAAATGGTGCGGATGCCCGCGATGCGCTGCTCTGTGAGATTGGCCTTGCGCCATGCCAGCAGGTCGTTGGCAATGTTGTTGTAGATGACCTGGAAAGGATCGTTGGCCTGGCGCTGCGACGCTTCATAAGCGAATTCGCTGATGTGCTCTTCATACTCCTTGGTGTACCAGATGGCCCCGGTGGAATCCCGCACACTCACACTGATCCGCATGCCTTCGCCATCGGATTGCAGAATCTGACCGTGAATGTAGATGTCCGAGGTCGAGGTTTCATTGGGAAGCACGCGCACGACGCCCCAATTGCCGGAACGCTGCAGAGTTTCGGCCAGCAGGTAAGGCGCGTAGCGGGCTTCGGCATTGCGGATTTCCGGGCTGACACGCTCTTCCTCGTCGCGGTCCAGCTCGTCGATGCCCGGATCGAAGACCGTCACGCCGATATCCATCAGCAGATCTTCATTCGGCGCAGTGTCCTGGACGACCTGAACGTATTGCGTGGACTTGACCGTCGTCGTGGAACACGCGATCAGTACCGCCCCCACAAATCCCAGCAATATCAAGCGTGTAGTCTTCATGTTCATGGTTACTCGCTCAATCCTGTATAGCGTCGGTATTCATCCCAAAGTGCTTCACGCAGCACCGGGTCGGGTTCGCGCATGGCCGCTTCGCGCAGCTGACGTGCCACGATGTCGTCGTCACGGCCGCTGGGAATGTCTTCAGGCGGCGCGAACGTCTCTTCGTCCTCCGCGCCCGGGCCACCGCCCGCGCCAGGAATGCCCTGTGGTCCGGTGGGTGCCCCCCCTGGACTTGCGGCCACGATGACCGGTCCTGCCGCCCCGCCTGCGCCTCCACCGCCCCCGCCGCCATCGCCCTGGTCACCCGGAATCTCGGTGTTGCGTGCAGCATTGGCCTCGGCCTGGGCGCGGGCGCGCTCGGCCAGAATCACGCCGTCGAACTCTTCGTAGCCACGGTTCAATGCGCCGGTGAGCACGGCCTGCCGCTCGGCGGCCGTCATCGGACCAGTGCCGCTGTCACCAAGGCCGCCCGGAAGCGTGTCAAGGCTATAGCCGCCGCCTGCGCTGCCGGCGGCAACGCTCCCGGCCGCGCCTGAGGATGTGGCCTGTCCTGCCTGCCCGCCGGCACTGTCCCGTTGCCCACTGCCAGTGCTCGCCGTCTGAGCTCCCGCCGCACCCTGACTTCCTGCTGTGGCAGGCATCACGCTGCCGGCAGCGGTCTGGGCACTGCCCGAGGACGACGCAGTTGCGGGAGCAGACGGGCTGCCTGCTGCAGAGTCACGACCGGAAGGACTCGGGGTAGATGGGCTGCCACTGCGTCCGGCGGACGCAGACGGACTGGAAGGCGTGGCCCTGCTTGAACTGGAGCTGGAACTGGAGCTCGAGCTGCTCTGCGACGATGGCGACGGCATGGAGGCCGACGGCGAAGACGACGAGGACGACGAGGACGACGAGCTGGATGGCATGGAAGGCATGGAGCTCTGCGACGACTGCTGCTGACTGGTCGACTCACAACCAGCCAGCACCAGCGCGATGGCTCCCGCCAGCAACCATTGTTTCGACATTGCTGTGTTCATGATGTCCTGCCTCTGAAAATGCCCTGTTTCAAGGTGTCTGACCGTTATAGCCAATCAGTACCAGAAATGAATTCTGTAGCGCTCGTCCAGCGATTCCACTGTGCGACCTTCCACGACACGGGGACGCGCCATCATGCCGCGCAGGGCACTGATGATCTGCATATCGACGCGCCGCAGATCGGCGGGCTCCTGCGCCAGTATCTCGAAATTCGTCATGCGGCCGTACTTGCTGACGTCAAAGGCGATGTCCACATGACCGATACGTGCACCCGAGTCTGCATTCAGGCCCAGCGCTTCCTTCTTTTCAGCGTCGAAACTGGAGAATGCCGGCAGAAAAACAATGTCTCCGAACACCTGCTGTGCCAGCGTGCCGCCTTCCGGCTCTGCCATCAGCTCATCCCAGGTTTCCTTGTAAGCCCGCATCGCCGCCTGTCGCTGGTCGCGCAACAGATACCAGTCCCCCAGCTCGGCCCGCGCCTGGGCAAGCATCATACGCGCTTCCGGCGTATCAGGGCGTCTTTCATCTGCGTAGTAGTCGACAATTCTGGCCAGTGCTGCCTCGCCGCTGCCGCCGCCCTGCGGCCGGGTTGACCGTCCTGCAAACTCGGACACCATGCGCATGTTGGGATTCGCGTCAGTGCCGGCACTGGTGCCCGGCAGTGCATAGCGCGTCATCATGTCCGACGCACTGACCACATTGCGCAGCAAGGGCAGGTAGCGCGGATCACGCGGCCCGAAATGCGCGATCACCGTGTCCGCCGCCGCGCGATAGAGCAGGAAGGTCTGCATCAGCCGCAACGTCGGGTCAGGGTCGATTCCCCGATAGAACGAGGTCACATTCCAGCGCGCCATGTCTTCAAAAACGGCAATCATGCGCGGGTCATTCGCACCGTAGGCCTTGGTCTGGACATAGAACGCATACTGCTGGTGTTCGTCTGCTTCCTTCCACTGGCCAAGCGCTACGTGCCCGTCAACAACGCTTTCCACCAGCGGCACCTGCTGCGGACTGAACAGACCAAAGTTCACGCGGTTGATGTGCACCGCCCGGTCGAACACCTTGATGGCCTGTTCGTACTGCCCCTGCTGCTGCAGCAAGGCCCCCAGCGTCTCCAGTTCCTGCGCCACGTCCTGACTCCAGGCGCCCCCTTCATATTCAAGTTCTTCCAGGGCCTGTTCGTAACTGCCGATATCCTGCATCCGTTGCAGGTACGCCTGCTGCTGCGGCGAGAGCTCGGCAAAGACCGGCAAGGCGTTCGCCACATCCGGCACAGGGGCAGGCTGCAGGAAGGCACTGATCGACGCCACCGCGTCTTCTTCCTGCAGTCGGCTCAGCGCAATCGGGGGCTCCAGATGCAGTATCTCGACCTGAGGAAGCGCCTCATCCATTGCGCCCTCGGCTGCCGCCGCGGCCATGGCCTCACTCAGATCGGTTCTGGCATCGCGGGCGTCCTGCGCCTGCACACCGCCCGCTGCGCTGCTCAGCAGCAGTCCAGCGAACACCAGAGAATTATGTTTACCTGAAAGTTTCACGGTTCAATCCTGACGTCTCAAGGAAGTGTTGGATTTTCGTCGGAAGCTCTGCTTCCTGTTCAACGCATGATGCCAGCTTCTGGTTTACCGGCCTGTTGCGCGAGAACCGTGCTCAAGAGACCCTTGCTGCGCGAATCCGCGTTCAGGGGACTACTCAAGCGGGTGCTCGCACACTATATTGCCACCGGCCCACGCACTTCTTATACACCGGGCCTCAGAGGCTGTAAACACGCGGCCCGCGCACCAAAAACCGCATTTTCCCTGCCATCCAGCCAAATCCCGGAACTCCCATGCCAGAACTGCCGGAAGTAGAAACCACATTGCGCGGTATCGCCCCGCACGTGCTTGGACAACAGATTCGTGCCGTCGTTGTACGCAATGCGCAATTGCGCTGGCCGGTGCCTGAGGCCCTGTGCCAGGAACTCCCTGACCGGCGCATCGAGCGCATGGAAAGGCGAGGCAAGTACTTGTTGTTGTTCGCTGGCGACGCCTGCCTTCTGGTGCACCTGGGGATGTCCGGCAGTCTCCGCATCACCTCGGCATACGAACCAATCCTCAAGCACGATCACATCGACATCCATCTCGGCAATGACCGGACGCTGCGCTATTCCGACCCACGGCGCTTTGGCTGCATGCTCTGGCTCAAGGGCGACCCGTTCGAGCACCCATTGCTGAAGTCACTCGGGCCCGAGCCATTGAGCGGGGAATTCACAGGAGCGACCCTTTTCGACGGCTCGCGCGGGCGCAAGGTGCCGGTAAAGGCCTTCATCATGGACAGTCATGTGGTGGTAGGAGTGGGGAACATTTATGCCAATGAAGCGCTGTTCATGGCGGGCATCCGGCCTGATCGGGCGGCGGGGCGCATTGCAGCCGCACGGTATGACACGCTGGCCAGCTGCATCAGGGAGATTCTGGGGCGCGCCATCGCCATGGGGGGAACTACGCTGCGCGACTTTGTGGGTGGTGACGGCAAACCCGGCTACTTCAAGCAGTCACTGCATGTGTATGGCCGCGGCGGCCAGGCCTGCGATCGCTGCACAGGCCCCCTCTCGGAGATCCGGATCGGCCAGCGCAGCACGGTTTACTGCGCCGTCTGCCAGCGCTGAAGCAGCGCCTTTCTGACGCCTATTCGATGCCGCCATGGCCCATCATGGCCCGGGCCACGACAGGGTGCACGAACTTGGAGATGTCGCCGCCGTAGGACGCAATTTCCCGCACCAGCGTCGACGAGATATAGGACAGATGCTCGGCTGGCGCCAGAAACACTGTCTCGATGTCCGGCTCCAGCACGCGGTTCATGCCCACCAGCTGGAATTCGTATTCGAAGTCGGCCACCGTGCGCAGCCCGCGCAGAATGATGTTGGCCCCGCGTTGCTTGACGAACTCCGTCAGCAGGGTATCGAAAGAACAGACTTCCACATTCGGCACGTGGGCAAGCACCTGCGATGCCAGCTCGACCCGGGTCTGGGCAGACAGGGTGGTGGTCTTCTGACGATTGCTCCCAACCGCCACAATGATGTGGTCGAACAGGCGGGAAGCGCGCTCCACCAGATCCGTGTGGCCGTTGGTGATCGGATTGAACGTGCCTGGGTAGACGGCAATCTTCATGAATTTCTTCCTCTTCGGCTGGAGGACCGCGTCCGTCTGCCGGTGTTCCTGCAATGATACCCGGAACGCGTCGATGGCGGCGCGTCGTTCTGGCCGGGGCCATTCTAGTCAATGCACCCCGGCACCTCAATCAAGCTGCCGAATGGCCTCCAGAATGCGGCTTTCCAGCCACATCGGGTCTGTGGCACTGGTGAAACCCACGTGGCCGCCGGCCTCCGTCAGCAACAATCTCATGCGCTCGGGCAGCGCTGTGTGATCAGGCAGCGACCGCGCGGGAATGATCGGATCGTTGCGGCTCTGAATCAGCAGAGCAGGCACCCTGATTGCGCTCAGCACACTGCCGCTGCTGCAACGCGCATAGTAATCAGGGGCGTCGGCAAAGCCATGGAGGGGCGCCGTCACCTGGTCATCGAATTCCCAGAGGGTCTGCAGGCGCCGCAAGTCGCCCAGTTGCGCCAGCTTTTCCGCCTCCTTGTGCCATCCCTTGTGGCGAAACCAGTCCCGCTTGGCCTCGACGTCGCGTACCAGCCGACCGCGGAAATAGCGCCCGTAGAACCTGCTGATTCCACTATTGAGGGCCTCGGAGCAATAGGCCAGCGAGAATGGCGTGGAGACCGCAACGCCACCCAGCACGCTGTGGGAGGACCCAAGCTGCGCCAGCCAGTTGAGCAGCACATTGCCCCCCAGTGAGAATCCGACGAATGCGAAAGGCCTGTCACCGGCATTCCTGCGCACGGCCTGATAGACCTCTTCGACATCGTCGCTGCAGCCCGAATGGTAGGCCCGTGCCAGTCGGTTGATTTCGCCGCTGCACCCGCGAAAATTCATCGCCACGCTGGTATAGCCCGTTTGCTGCAGCAGGCGCTGCAGGGACACGATATAGGGTGAGCCAGAGGAACCACACAGGCCGTGCAGGAGAAAGACCACGGGCTGCTGCTCTTGGCCCGCGCCGTCTACCCAGTCTACGTCGATGAAATCACCATCGTTCAGTTCGACGCGCTGACGGCGCTGATGGAGCTTGTGGCCCGGGACAAAGCGTCGCCAGAGGGTCTGCGTGTGACCGTCAGGCAGCCACCAGGGCGACGTGAATTCCTGGGCGGTCATGGTGAAGAAGGACCGGAGGGGCGCCGCTGATACAGTCCGTAATGCACCTTGCCGGCCTGCCGGGCCTTGAGCACGGACCAGTTCTGCGGCAGAGGCAAGGCCGCAAGGCTTTGCGCAGATTCCAGATAGAGCAGCGCGTTGTCGCGCAGCAGTCCGCTGGCTTCGAGGGCAGTGGCGCTGCGCACCAGCAGGTCGCCGGCAAAGGGCGGATCGAGGAAGACCAGACCGTAACGGGGTGGTGGCGTCTGCCGCTGCAGCCAGCGCAGGGAGTCCTCACAGACCACCTGGCCGCCCTCGGCCTTCAGCAGGTCCAGGTTGTGGCGGATGGACGAGGCGGCGGCACTGGCGCTGTCGACAAAGGTGACGTGGCGGGCGCCGCGGGACAGAGCCTCCATTCCGCAGCCGCCACTGCCCGCAAACAAGTCCAGGCAGTCTTCACGGGTAATGCGTTCCTGCAGCCAGTTGAACAGGGTTTCCCGGATGCGATCAGCGGTCGGACGCAAGCCTTCGACATCGGGGAACGCAAGCCGGCGGCTGCGCCATTGGCCTGCAATGATGCGCAGCGTGTTGGTGGATCTGGCCCTGGGGCTGTTCATGCGGATGCTTGCTTCCGGGCGTAAGTCGCCGGCTCGGTGTTTAAGAATCGGCGGAGATGGTAGCATAGCCGGCCTCTCACGCGTGTCGGAAGAAGAAGTCCAGTCATGTTCAGTTTCATGAAGAAAAAGCTCGAGACAGCGCCGGAATCAGCGCCGCAGACCAGTGCAGAATCGCCGGTGGTTGCCGAAGAGTCAGGAGGCCTGTTTGCCCGCCTGCGCCAGAGTCTGAGCAAGACCCGCACGGCACTGGCGGATTCTCTCAGCTCTTTGATCCTCGGCCGCAAAACCATCGACCAGGCCCTGCTCGACGACATCGAGACCCAGCTGCTGACCGCCGACATGGGCCTGCCCGCCACCGAACACATCGTCAAGGCGCTGGTCCAGAAGCTGGACCGCAAGCAGCTCGGCAGCCCCGAGGCCCTTCTCGAGAGCCTCAAGGAAGAACTCACGGCATTGCTGACTCCCTGTGAAGTGCCTCTGGAGATCCCTGTCACGGAAGGTCCCTACGTGATACTCGTGGTTGGTGTGAACGGCGCCGGCAAGACCACGACCATCGGCAAGCTTGCCAGGCGCCTGCAGAACGACGGCAAGAAACTTGTTCTGGCAGCAGGCGACACCTTCCGTGCGGCGGCAGTAGAGCAATTGAAGGTCTGGGGTGAGCGTCATCAAATCCCCGTCATTGCCCAGCCCACCGGTTCAGACAGCGCCTCTGTCATTTTCGACGCCTACCAGTCCGCCAAAGCCCGGGGTGCCGATGTGCTGATCGCCGACACGGCGGGGCGTCTGCACACCAAGGACAATCTGATGCAGGAACTGGAGAAGATTGCCCGTGTCCTCAAGAAGCTGGACCCGGCACTCCCCCATGAGACTCTGCTGGTGCTTGATGCCACGACCGGGCAGAACTCTCTGAACCAGGCACGCAGCTTTCACAAGTCGGTCAATGTCACCGGCATCGCGCTGACCAAACTCGATGGCACCGCCAAGGGCGGCATGGTGTTTGCGATTGCCAAGGAGCTGGCGCTGCCGATCCGCTTCATCGGCGTTGGCGAGAAAGCCGAAGACCTCCGACCCTTCGAGGCCCGCGAATTCGTGGATGCCTTGTTCACCAACCCCTGAGCGTCCCGATGCTGCAGCAGGTTCGCGCATGATCACGTTCGACAATGTCAGCAAGCGCTATCCTGGTGGCCACCAGGCCCTGAACCAGGTCAGCTTCGGGCTCGAAGATGGCGAAATGGCGTTCCTGACCGGTCGCTCCGGCGCCGGCAAGAGCACCCTGCTCAAGTTGCTGATGGTGATGGAGAAGCCCAGCCAGGGGCAGATCGTGGTGGACGGCAAGAACCTTGGCCGGCTGCCGCACCAGCAGATCCCCTACTACCGCCGCCGCATCGGCGTGGTGTTTCAGGATCACCAGCTGCTGTTCGACCGCTCCGTGTTCGAGAATGTTGCCCTGCCTCTGCAGATTGAGGGCTATCCGAAGCACGAGGCCGACCGCCGCGTGCGTGCAGCGCTGGACAAGGTTGGTCTGCTGAAGAAAGAGAAGATGAACCCGCTGATGCTGTCGGGCGGCGAACAGCAGCGCATCGGCATTGCCCGCGCCGTCGTGAACCGGCCCCGCATCCTGCTTGCCGACGAACCCACCGGCAACCTCGACCCCGAACTGGCCGCCGAGATCATGCACCTGTTCGAGCAGTTCAATCAGGTGGGCGTGAGCATGCTCATCGCCAGTCACGACCTCTCGCTGATCACCCGGCTGCAACACCGCATTCTCACCCTTGACCAGGGCGAACTTGTTCAGGACGCATGGCAAAGTGCCCTGCCGACACGGCAGGAGCCGCACCAGAGGTCGCAGGAATGAACAAGCCGAAACGCACCGCCGGCGCCGCCCAGCATCGCATCACCGCCCGCGGGGCCATGCAGTCCGCATGGCAGACCCATTGGCGGACCGCCCGCGAAAGTCTGGCCAGGCTGCTGCGGACACCTGGCGCGACAGCAATGACGGTCGCGGTGATCGGCATCGCTCTGTTGCTGCCCTCCGGCCTGCTGTTGAGCATGGACAATCTGCGCACGCTCAGCGGCAGTCTGGGCGGTGTCAGCCAGATTTCCCTGTATCTGGAAGACGAAGTGAGTCAGGTCGAGGCCGAAGCGCTGAGCGCGCAACTGCTGACCAGAGATGACATCGAGCTGGCCCGCTATGTGTCCCCCGAAGAAGGTGCAGCCGATTTCGTCCGTTACTCGGGGCTCGGCGACATCCTCAGGGCTCTGGAGGAGAATCCGCTGCCGGGCGTCATCGTGCTCACCCCCGCCATGCTCGACTCCCCTGCGGCGGCGGCCCTGCAGCAGGAGCTCGCCGCGCAGCCAGGCGTGGATTCTGTGCAGATCGACCTTGAGTGGGTCGACCGCCTGCAGCGCATACTGACGCTGACTGAACGGGCGTCCACCGGACTGCTCCTGATCCTGTCACTCGCCGTGCTGTTCATCACCGGCAACACGATCCGCCTGGCAATCGAAGGGCGGCGGGCCGAGATCGTTGTGGTCAAGCTGGTGGGGGGCACTGACAGTGATGTTGCGTTACCCTTTCTTTATTGCGGGGCCCTGTATGGGCTGTCCGGCGGGCTGGCAGCCTGGGTGTTGCTCATGCTGGGGCTGCTGACTCTGCAGGGCCCGGCCAACGAGTTGCTGCGTTTGTACGGCAGCGATCTGGTTATCGCCGGCCCGGGCGCCGGGTCAACGATACTTCTGATTGCCGGCGGAACCCTGCTTGGCTGGGCTGGCGCATTCATTTCGGTGAAGCAGCACCTCGCTGCCATCGAGCCGCGCTGAGCAGCATCAGCCCGTCAATCACCGTCATGCAAGCAATCGAATTGCCGGTTTTGAAAAAGGCGCTCACCGTGGGGTTGAAATATCTGAACACACCCCAATCAAGGGCCTTGCAGGGCTGAACGCACTGTCTGGCCGGGCCCCCGGTTCGGTAGCCAGAGCGAAAGAAGCAGTGCTAGAATCACATTGTAATGGTTGAAATCGCGGTAGTTCTGGTGTTTTTGCTGGTCGCAGGGTTCAATCAACGCAGTTCACACACGAGAGTCAAAGGCTGATTATGAGTTACGGAAAAAGTTTGCAGGTTATGGGCCCCGTTGTTCCGGGTCGTGATTTGAATGCTTACATCGCGTCCGTGAACAGCATTGCTGTTCTTACTCCTGAACAGGAACGAGATCTGGCCAATCAGTACTTTTATGAGAACAACGTGGATGCCGCCCGCCAGCTGGTGCTCGCTCACCTGCGCTTCGTGGTGCATCTGGCAAAAAACTATTCCGGCTACGGCCTGTCTCAGGCAGACCTGATTCAGGAAGGCAACGTGGGCCTGATGAAGGCCGTGAAACGCTTCAATCCCGAGGTGGGTGTACGGCTGGTGTCCTTTGCAGTGCACTGGATCAAGGCCGAAATGCACGAGTTCATCCTGCGCAACTGGCGCATCGTGAAAATCGCCACTACCAAGGCCCAGCGCAAGCTGTTCTTCAATCTGCGCAGCTCCAAGAAAAGCCTGGGCTGG
>CAISYX010000151.1 GCA_903889815.1 uncultured Gammaproteobacteria bacterium | reverse complement strand
TGCAAGTGGCGAGGTAAGCCTTCAACAGTCGTCCGCATTGTGAGCAAGCTGGATAGGCTCATCTCGTATCCAGTCGAGCGGTTGCTTGATCGGCTCGGATTCGGGTTCATCATCACATTCAGCGCAATGCGCAGCCCCGTGGAGATTCGCAATGTCTGAGCGCTGGAAAGAGTACTTCGATGGACACAAGGCTTTCGATGCGAACTGGCTGCAGTCAGCGGTTCCGCACTGGGGTTTCCACGAAACCTTATATGGAAACATCCAACGTTACTGTCCACGAGGGGGTCGAATTCTCGACGTCGGATGCGGACCAGGATGGTCCGTAATGTACTTGGCTGCAAAAGGCTATGCGTCTACAGGGATAGATAACGAAGCGAGTCTTGTTGAACTCGCCCGACGTCAAGCATCAACAATAGGAAGCTCGGCAAAATTTGAGGTTGCTGACGCGTTCGACCTCTCTGCCTACCACGGGAAGTTTGACCTGGTCTTTTCTTGCGGAGTGCTGGAACATTTCGACAGAGAGGTAACAGTCCAGTTGCTGGCGGAACAGGCCAGATGCGCAAAGCACGTGATCATTCAGATCCCGACCCGCTACACCGCCTATGCGGGTGGTATCACGGATGAAAGAATCTATTCGGTCAGCGAACTGGCCAAGATCGTCAAGGATTCTGGAATGACTGTGGAATCGACCTTCGGGTACGGCGAATTGAGTGCAATCCCAATCCACAGATTTCTCCGGCTTGGCCTCCCAAGGGCGCTGTGGCGTATGGCGCAAAACGCTGGATACGCATACGCCATCGCGGCAGTTGGACGGGCATGATCGATCAGGAATCCGATCTAGTGTGGAATCACCGGTCACCAACAGATCCGACATGAAAATCCTCTACGTCATCGGCTCCATGGAGGTGGGTGGTGCCGAGCAGCATCTGCTGCGGGTGGCAGGGGCGTTGGCAGCGCGCGGGTGGCAGCCTACGGTGTTTGCGCTGCATCCCAAGGGGCCACTGACGTCGGCATTCGAGGCGGCTGGGGTGCAGGTAAGGGGCGTGTCGCTCCCGGCTGCATGGGTCCGCTGGCTTCGACATCCGCGGGTGATTGCATGGACAGGGCTGCTCGCGTCGATTTTCCTGCTGGTGTGGATCTACTGGCGGGTGCGCCCCAGGGTGGCGCATTTCTTTCTGGCGGCGACCTACATCGTGGGGGGTACGGCCTCGCTGCTCGCGCCGCCCCTGCTGCGCGTGATGAGTCGACGCAGCCTCAATCATTACCAGGCCAAGCACCGGCTATTCCGCCGCATCGAGCTGTGGCTGCATGGGCGTATGGATCTGGTGTGCGGCAACTCGGCCGCCGTGCTCCGCGATCTGCAGTCCGAGGGCGTTGCACGGGAACGCTTGCGCCTCATTTACAACGGCATCGAGATCAGCCGCTTCCAGGCCAGGCGCAGCCGTGTGGACGTTCGTGCCGAACTCGGCATCCAGAACACCGCCGTGGTGATGGCGATGGTCGCTAACCTCATTCCCTACAAGGGCCACGCCGATCTCGTGCAGGCCCTGGGTGCGGTGCAGGCTTCGTTGCCTCCAGACTGGGTATGTGTATGCGTAGGGAGGGACGATGGCATTGGCGCCACGCTCCTTGAGCAGACACGTGCAGTCGGCATCGGGGGTCACTTCCGGTTCACCGGGTCACGCCAGGATGTACCCGATCTGCTGGCCGCCGCCGACGTGGGCGTACTGTGCTCGCACGAAGAGGGATTTTCGAATGCGGTGATCGAGGGCATGGTCAGCGGGCTGCCCATGGTGGTGACGAATGTGGGGGGGAACGCAGAGGCTGTCCTGCACGGAGAAACCGGACTTGCGCAGGCGATCCTCGATCCGCCGCGCCACCATCTGCCGGTTGCCGTGAATCCGCACGTAGTGGCGACGGTGACGGAGCGCCGGATCCGCCAGCGGCTGCTCATTC
>CAISYX010000150.1 GCA_903889815.1 uncultured Gammaproteobacteria bacterium | reverse complement strand
GTCCCTGGGGGGTGGCATTCAGAAAAAGTTTTCCATCAAGGCGCCTCTCTTTGAATCCTCGAATGCCGGTCTTTCGGCACAGCAAATCCAGATCTGTCAGGCGTCCTTCGTGCCGAGCAGCGTCGAACAACATGACCGGATTGTGCAGTGGGCTGTCGGAGGGGCCGCGAATCAAGGACTCATACCCGAAAATATTCTGGCGCTTGAAATCCACAATAGGCTGGTAGAGCGCGGAAACCCGCGATTGCTGCAAAATTTCGAAAAAGTGAACTCGCAGTTCACGAGAGCTTTCGCTGGATTCTTCCCAGTCAGACGTCCTAAGTCGGAGAATCTTCTCGCTCATGTTGTCATACTCGAAACTGAAAGGGCTTCAGTATCGGTGCGCTATATGTCAAGAAATTTACAGCACACAGTGGCCGGCAGGGCCGGACTCATCATTGAATACATTCTGGTCCATTGTTTGAGCCGGCAGTTCAGAGCAGGGCTTGCCAACTTTGCGAGCTGGAACGCCCACGACCGTCGTGTGCGGGGGGACATCCTCCAGGACGACGCTGCCTGCGCCGACTTTGGCACCGACCCCCACTTCTATATTGCCAAGTACCTTGGCGCCAGTGGAAATCAACACGCCTGAGCGAATTTTAGGGTGTCGATCGCCAGTTTCATTGCCTGTGCCTCCCAGAGTCACAGACTGCATGATCGAGACATCGTCCTCTATGACAGTGGTTTCACCAATCACGATGCCTGTAGCGTGGTCGAACATGATGCCTTTGCCCATGACGCATGCCGGATGAATGTCGACTCCGAAGACTTCAGAGTTGCGGCTTTGCATGAACAACGCTAACTCCTTTCTATTGTTTTTCCAAAGGAAATGCGCCAGCCGATGAACCTGGATTGACTGGTACCCCTTGAGGAACAAGAGAATCGGCAGATAAGAATTGGTAGCGGCATCTCTGTCGAATACAGCCTGCATATCATGCACCGCGTTGACGATCATGTCAGGTGCATTGGAGTATGCAGCGTCGAAAAGCTCGCGAACAGCAATTGCCGGCATGACTTCATCTGACAACTTGTTTGCCAGGAGAAAGCTCAGTGCAGAGCCCATGCTGTTATGGTTGAGGATGCACGCATAGACATAACTGGCAAGCAGAGGCTCCGTTTTCACCAGGCTCGTTGCTTCTTCGTATAGCTTGCGCCAGATACTGTTATGCATGGATCAGATCCCTGTTACGTGTGGAGCGGGAAGGTCGGCTGTGAAGCAGGCGCAGATTATAGCCGAGGAAGCTCTCTTGACAACCGCGATTGCACCCACATCAGGCTGACGCAGCGCCTGGTCAGTTTTTCAAACCAGTCCATCGCTATTCGCTTGCTGGCTATCTCGGTAGCTTCAGCTCTTTGTATTGCCAGTCTTCCATGTTGCCTGTCGACCTTCCTTTCTTTGCTTTTGGCGGCAATCAACAAGGATTGGTGTGCAAGCATGTTTATGATGCGCGGGACACATGACAGGCCAACATGATCCAGATATATCAGAGGCTTCTTCTCGCAAGAATACGAACTGATCGATCCAACGGGATAGTTGGTGCGCCCCCAGACTGACGGGAGTTTCAGCGATGTTGCTTCCATTCACCTTGCGAGGCCATCCTTCAAATTCTGCGCTATACCTGTTGACATGAATGGTACATACTTGATCTAAAGACTGGAGCTATACCAGCACGATAATAAAATGGTGCATCCATGAAATCGTCCACAATTGCACTCCTGGCTCTCTTCCCACTGCTCACCCCAAGTACGTTGTTTGCTCAGGCAGATGAACGCGCGCAGATTTGGGAAAGTCTGCGGGAAGCCGATGTCAGACTTGCGGAAAGTTCACGTACCCTGGGTTTCAACCAGGCATTTCTCAATTCCTTCAGCGATGGAGCGGTCATTTTCAGGCGTGGCCCAGTCGATGCTCGGAATCTATACGAACAAACGGGCCCCGCTCAACGCGGCGAATCCACGCTCGAATCCAAAGCGAACTACATCGATTTCTCAATCGCCGGGGATCTGGGACTGACAACCGGGCCATATCGATTCACAAACGGCAGTGACAGTGAAGCAAGAAGGACATATGGTCACTTTGTGACAATCTGGCGCAAATTTGATGGACAGTGGCGAATGGCTGCTGACATGACTGTCAGGGTGCCCGGAGTTCTCAGTCTTGATGTGAATGCTGAAATCTCTGAAACCTTGCAGTCTCTAAGCGAAACAGCATCTGCCAACGTCGAAAACAGTACACTGGATTCC
>CAISYX010000149.1 GCA_903889815.1 uncultured Gammaproteobacteria bacterium | reverse complement strand
TCGCGGGCGAACGATTAAATTGACGGCACCGTTCACCCCAGAGTACCCGTTGAAAGTCACACGAGAACATCATGACCCAGTTCGTCCTGCATTCCTTGCGCCAGACCTTTGCCCGCCCGCTGCTGCTCCTGGTGTTGAGCCTTTGGACATTGCAGGGCCTGCAGGCGCAGACCGACAAGCCGGTGATTCTGGTCTTTGGCGACAGCCTGAGTGCGGGCTACCGCATGGAGGAGGCACAGGGCTGGGTGGCCTTGCTGGCCGACAAGCTGGCGGCGCAGAACAGTCCATTCGAAGTGATGAATGCGAGCGTGAGTGGCGAGACCACCGTGGGCGGCCTGGCGCGCCTGCCTGCAGCTCTGGCGACGCACCAGCCCGCCGTGGTGATTCTGGAGCTGGGAGGCAATGACGGCCTGCGCGGCCTGCCCGTGGCCAACATCCGCCAGAACCTGATAGAGATGGTGAAGCTGAGTCAGTCAGCGGGCGCCAAGGTCATCCTGGCAGGCATGCAGATTCCACCCAATTATGGTCCCCGCTACACCGGCCCGTTCGCCGCACAGTTCGGCGAGATTGCGGCCGAGTTCAACCTGCCGTTGATCCCCTTCCTGATCGACGGCATCCCGCAGCAGCCGGAGCTGATGCAGGATGACGACATTCATCCCCGCGCCGAGGCCCAGCCGCTGATCGTGGACATCGTCTGGCCGGTGCTCGAGCCGGTCCTGCAGTCCTTGAACCCGCGCAGCTAGGTACTCCGCACTCCGGTCCCGCGCCGGGGTGAGGCCGGTCAGGACACGCCGTGAACCCATCCATGGGGGCTCGCCAGCCGCCGTCCTGGCGGCTGACGGTCCTGTCCGCCCTCACACCAGCATGTGACACAGCACCAGCTTGACTGCGAGGTCCGCGCCTGCACAGGAGGATTGCCAGAATCACAGCATTCTTTCGGTGGCACATCGCCAGACGCCAGGCAAAGCCCGGTCCGCTCAGCGGCATAAGAGACCCGCACCGAGAGAGCAAAGAGACCTGAGGCTCTTTGCGATGCGAGGGCATCCGGGAGGGATGCGGGTCAGCCGCAGAACGGACCGGGCTTTGCCTGGCGTCGATCGAAGCTGCGAAAAAAAGGAGCGTACTTCAAGCTCTCAGCGCACTTCCGGGCGACGCAGCAGCCGCGCCGGGATCAATGACAGCAACAGCAGTGCCCCCAGCGTGATGTAGATCGGCGGCCACTGGAACGGCTGCGGCGGTGCCTCGCCCGTCGTGACTCTGGCCGTCGTGTCGCCCGCACGTACCTGGTAATCCGTTTGCGCCGCGCCCGTCCACGAGAAGATGCCCACGGCATCCGTCTGCACGCTGGCCAACGGTGCCTGCGGGTTGGAGTTCAGCGCAATCTGTACCGGGAGGTTGCCCGCCGGTGAACCATCCGCATGGCTCACGACGCCAAACACCAGTACGCCGTCGGCCAGCACGTCCAGACGCACTTCCTGCGCGCTGACGCTCGCAGCGCTCAGCAACAGCAACATGACCAGTACCAGTCTAGTGAACATGAACAGGCCCTCCGTCATGACTGTGCGGGACACCGGCCGCTTCCGTGCCTGTCGGTCCGTGCACCAGCCCTTGCTCATGCAGATAGCCGTGCAGCTGGAACAACAGAAGCAGAAACCCGAAGAACACCAGCAGGCCGTTGCTGATGCGGGTCACAGGCTCCCACACGGTGGTCTGCTGCCACGCGCGGATAGCCACACCCATCACCAGCAGCGCGGCGATCTGCCCGAACTCCACGCCGAGGTTGAAGAACAGGATCTTTGCCAGCAGGCTGCCCTCGCCGCCGATAGTCAGGTCCTGCAATCGCGCCGACAGCCCGAAGCCGTGGATCAGGCCGAAAATGAAGACCATCACGATCAGCGAGGGAGCGCCAGTGCCGATCCAGCGCCGGAAGCCATCCAGGTTTTCGAAGCCCTTGTACATCACGGTCACGGCGATGACGGCGTCGATGAGGTAGTGATCGGCCGAGATGCCCGCGAAAGTGGCGAACACCAGCGTGATGGTGTGACCGAGCGTGAAGGCCGTGACGAACTTGAGGATGTCGATGAAGCGGGACAGGAAAAACATGACCCCGAACAGGAAGAGCAGGTGATCATAACCGGTAAGCATGTGCTCGGCGCCGGTCCAGATGTAGTCGAGAATGCCGCCATTCTGCATGCGCTCCCGGGCGACAGCAGACACATCATGGGCTAGCGCACGGGTCATGGGAAGGAGCGCCAGGAGTGCGGCGGTTGCCAGGCGAAGGGCATGTCTGGGCAAGCGATGCAGCATCGTCGGGGTCCTTTGCAGTTTTTGTTATATTGTTACACCATATGCAAGAAATCTGGAACACGGCTGGTCTAAGCCTCGGTCCGGCTCGTAGATTCCGCCGCATACTAACAGCCCGCAAGGGCAACTGGAGATTAACTCATGAAGAAAATACTGGCACTCCTCGCTCTCGGTTTGAGTACCCTGGGCCTCGGCGCGCAGGCCCAGATGGCCGACCACAACCACGCCTTGATGATGGCAGTCGATGGAGCACACCGCTCCGACGCCAACAAGGCGCGTGATGTTTACCGTCACCCCTACGAAACCCTGAGCTTCTTCGGTGTGCAGCCGAATCACACAGTCCTGGAGATGTGGCCTGGTGCAGGCTG
>CAISYX010000148.1 GCA_903889815.1 uncultured Gammaproteobacteria bacterium | reverse complement strand
TGCCGGTGGACAGATCCATCACCGTGTCGGCACCCCAGTGCGCGGACCAGGTGAGCTTCTCCACTTCTTCTTCGATGGACGAGCTGAGCGCGGAGTTGCCGATATTGGAATTTATCTTCACCAGAAAGTTGCGCCCGATGATCATCGGTTCCACTTCCGGGTGATTGATGTTCAGCGGAATGATGGCGCGGCCGCGTGCGACTTCAGAGCGCACGAACTCCGGAGTGATTTCCTTTGGAATGGCTGCCCCGAAAGACTCGCCTTTGTGCTGCGGGCTCAGAGCTGCCTGTTCGCGGGCCTGCATGTAGCTCATGTTCTCGCGGATGGCGATGTATTCCATCTCGGGCGTGATGATGCCCTTGCGCGCATAGTGCAGCTGGGTGACATTGGCG
This sequence comes from uncultured Gammaproteobacteria bacterium, assembly GCA_903889815.1. Lineage (GTDB taxonomy): Bacteria > Pseudomonadota > Gammaproteobacteria > Pseudomonadales > Pseudohongiellaceae > UBA5078. Next base: position 2,591 of record CAISYX010000148.1, on the reverse strand, counting down.
CCGGCTTTGGCACGACGCGGCGGGCGCACGTGCTCGAAACGCAGATGGGCCGTGCGCAGATCGCTCTGGCGCTGGCGACCGAACGTGGAGGAGACGCCCGAGAGCACGTCCGTATCGCCGCGCTCGGCGATCCACCCGGCGCGGATTGGCGGCAGTCCGGCGCGCAGGTCGATGCGCACGGCAGGGTCGGAGTACACCCCCGAGGTGTCATACACGCGCACCGGGGCATTCGGTTCGTGTCCGCTTTCAGTCAGCGTGTCGGTCAACACGATCTCGCGCATGGGCACCAGCAAATCGGAGCGGCTACCCTGCACATACACTTTGCTTGAGCCGGTGAAACGGTAATGAGTGGTGTCATCGAGGCGGGCAATCTTGTCGAGAAACTGTTCTGCATTGGCGGTCATGGCTTCGTCCTGTAAATGGCGGTCCGCCAAGTGACGTGGCGGACCGGCCTGCATTATGCCTCAATCACTTCGTATGTGTCACAAGCCGTCAGGGCGCGACTTTTTTCGGCGAAGCAAACCGGAATGGCGGTGAGCTGCGTATGAAGCTCGGTTGCAGGACTACGACGTGACACGCATGCCGGACTTCCCCAGCACAAGAGCGCTGGTTTGTCGCCTATAGTGACACTGTGTAGAATGCCGCCGTGTTGAACATACCCTCGAGGGCCTGTCGAAGACCTTCCCGGATTCCAGCAAAACCAGCGACTGGACAAGCTGCTCCTCTGCGCTTTACTAAACATACGAATCAAGACACAAGGTCACTCACTATGGGACGCTTTACTCACCGCCTCGGACTGCTGCTCTGCCTCTCGACCGCCACCACTCCTGTACTGGCAGATGATCTGGTTTCCATCCTTGACCTCGCCATGCGCAACGACCCCACCCTGCGGCAGGCCGACGCCCAGTACCAGTCCCGCCGCACCTTGCTGGACCAGGGCCGCGCAGTGCTGCTGCCCAACATCGCGTTGCAGGGTTCCACCACCAGGCAGACTTTCGGCCCCGCGGGCGACATGAGTTTCCGCCCCGGCCAGAACTCCCACGGTTACCGCCTGAACATCAACCAGGCCCTGTTCAACATGAGCGCGTGGTACACCTATCAGAGCGCCAAGCTGCAGGACCAGGCCGGTGCCATCAGCTACGCCGCCCAGGAACAGAACCTGATCATCCGCGTCGCTACCGCGTATTTCAACGTGCTGCGGGCCATGGACGATCTCGAGACCAGCGTCCAGGAAGAACAGGCGGCGGAGCGCCAGTTTGAGCAGACCCGCCAGCGCGAGGAAGTCGGGCTGATCGCCATTACCGAAGTCTATGAAAGCCAGGCCGCCTACGACCTCGCTCGCAACAACACCATCATTGCCGAAGACACGCTGGCTTCAGCGTTCGAAGCGCTGGAAGCCATCACCGGTCAGCCACACCCCAATGTCGAAGTGCTGCGCGAAGATTTCCCGGTGGTCAACGCGGAAGGCACCAACGAGTCCTGGACCGAGCAGGCTCTGAACGGCAATCTGGCGCTGATTGCTGCCCGCTACAATCTGGAAGCGCAGCAGGAGAATTTGAAGGCGCGCAAGTCAGACCACCTGCCCACTGTCTCGCTGACGGGCGGCTTCAACCACAACGTGACGGCCGGCGGCCAGGGTGCTGACGGCGGCCTGCGCAGCACGGGCGCGATTGACGGCACCACCCTCAGCTTGAACATCAACATTCCTTTGTATGCCGGTGGCGGCACCACCGCGCGCCGCCGTGCGGCAGAATACGATGTCGTGGCCCAGCAGGAGCAGGTGAGCCTGACCCGCCGCCAGACCACGCAGGACGCCCGCAACGCTTACCGTCGCGTGAATACCGATGCCCTGGTCGTGTCGCAGCGCCAGCAGGCCATCACGTCTGCACAGAGCGCTCTGGAAGCGATTGAAGTGGGCTATGAAGTCGGCACGCGCAACATCGTTGACGTGCTGCAGGCGCGCCAGCAGTTGTTCGTGGCTCTGCGCAACTATTCCGATGCCCGCTACAACTACGTGCTGGATACGCTCCGCCTGAAGCAGGTGACTGGCCTGCTCAGCCCACAGGACATTCTCGAGCTCAATGAGTGGCTGGAAGAAGAACCCGCGACGGCACCATAGCAAGGCACGTTCCACCCGACCAGGCGGCGGGTAGACTCTGCAGGATTCCTCCGTTATCCTCCGGCTACCCGCGGCAAGCAAAAATGCGCGCCTGCTCACAAAAACTAGAAAAGGGTCGTCCCGACCGTGTCTTTCGCAGCTCGTCCCCTGCTTTGGCGCCTGAGTGTCACTCCGCTCGTAATCGTCATTTACTCGGTTGCATGGTGGTATAACCCTGCCGCTGTGCCGGTCTCATTCCTCGACGACCATGCCGGTGCGCCCACCCTTAAACTCTCGCCCAGCTCTCCGTTCGTGAACAGTTTTGCGTCTTCCGATGTCGATGACTACGTGCACTCCGCCGCCTTGACACCCTTGTCCGATGACTCCCTGCTGACCGTCTGGTTTGCCGGCTCCCGGGAAGGCGCCGGTGATGTGCAGATTCGCGGAGCACACTTCGACGTGAGCGCAGAAACCTGGCACGACGAATTTGTGC
>CAISYX010000147.1 GCA_903889815.1 uncultured Gammaproteobacteria bacterium | reverse complement strand
GGTCGCCCCGGGGGCCCGGCCGGCCCCCATCGGGGCCGATCCGGCTTCGGCGCGGAGATTGCCCTAGTGCGAGCCCCAGGTCGCGCGGCCCGGAGCAAACGGCACATCACCATGCCGTGGTCTTCCCGGGCCCCTAGAAAGCCCCGCACTGAACTGCTCCCGTTCCCCTTCCTTCAATCAGATTGAGAACAGCCGTTTTCCAAACGGACCTCCCCTTATCCGGGTTTCGACCCGGCTCAACCCCCGGGTCCTACTCCAAGTGTCCTGTGGGCTGCCCGTAGCCCGAGCACGCCACACACACCACCCTAAGCCAAGCCTAACTTTCGGTTGTGGGGAAGATCGAGATATTCGTCCATAGCCGACAGTTGGTTGGCCTCAGCGAAGGGGAGCCACACATCCTCGCTCGGGTCGCAGTCTACGAATCGAACCCGAAAGACCCACTGCGACTTGCTCTTCCCGACTGCCCTGTGATCGACAATTGAGTGAACAATTGCTTCGAACTGATCGAGTGCGATGACATCCACCACATCATCTGTAAGTCCCATACGGTACTCGTACAGCTCATCAATGTGACAAAGGTGCTCCTTAAGATCGGCTGGGTCCTGCAGCCGATACATGCTATTGCTAGCCTGATCAAGCACCTGATAAGGACCAATCCAAAGAGGTGACAGCTTGGTCGGCCGTCTGTTACCGAAATGGCGGTGCACGACCCAGTCACCTTGCTTGAAAGCACGAACGGTCTCAGGCTGCCGGTCCACCACACGGCGCTGGACAACCTTGTCCTGCCATTCGTTCGCTGCTCTCACCACTTCGGCCTGCATACTCGTAAGATGCGAAATGTACTGATGCACAGCCTCACGCCGCCGCTTGTCGTTCGGGATCAGCGTGTCAATGTACTGCTTAGTCTCTGCCGGCACAGCGCTGGGAAGCAACTGCCGATCAAGGTCCCGGCCCACCGAAAAGAGCTGAGCCGGTGAGACTCCAATTGACGCATGCTTGGTAGTGTTAATGATGCGGACAGCCATACCGAGCACCGTGTCCCAAGCATCTACAATGCGTCGATCAAAAACAATGTAGCGTAAATGACGGATCAGTTCCTTGTTGGCGCGCTCAACGAGACCATTGCTTTGTGGGCGCCACGGAATGCTGTGGTGTCGCTCAACATTAGTCAACTTGAGCAGTGCATCGAGCAAGTGGTTGTTGAACTGCCGTGCATTGTCGGCGCGTATCGCCTTTGGGAAGCCATGCTGACCTGCCATTTGGGGACTCAGTAAGAACTCAGCCGCCTCCAGGGCTGTCGTCGACTTGGCCGGCTGCGCGAACATGTTACGGGAGAACCCATCGATCGCTACTATAATGTACTCATACCCATCCTTGGTCTTCGGCAGGGGGCCGATGACATCGACGGACATTTCCTCGCCGATCTGCGTCACATGCAGCGAATTCAAAGGCCCCTTCGCCGCAACCTTGGCAAATTCGAGTTTTTGGCACTCTGGGCAGTGGCGCTTGAACCAGCGAATGTGCTGCCGCAGATTGATCGGCAACTTCGAAAGCTGCCCATCTGCATGCGCTTGGCGCACAGCAGCCTCCATGCGGTTTACACCAGCGTGCCCCACGATACAGTTATGAAAAGCCCGAATCGTTGCGATCACCGCAGGATCCGGTGTGAACTCCTCGTAGTCGATTGGTTCTTCCTCACCCGGTCCTGTGAGCAGCGCACCGCTAGCGACCTTTTGCAGCCGTGAACGTCCATGCAGCCGAGAAAGCGCGTCAGCGACGTAATTGGTGCGACCTTCGACATGCTGAATGTCGAACGTGTAAGGCTGCAGCGCGAGTCGCCATCGAACAACCTTGGGAACGATCGACTTGTGGAGTTGCAGCAGATTCCTATGGTCGGTAAGGACCGTGAACGGAGCTCCGAGCAGCTCCTGATGCCACTTCTTGACGGCCCAGACCACTGCAAAGAGTTCTTGCTCAAAAACACTCCAGCGAGCTTCGGTGTCAGTGAACGTCTTTGACAAGTAGCTGCACGTCACTTCGCGACCGTCCTTGACCTGGAACAGCTGCGCGCCACAACCTGCCTCACTCGCATCGGTGCGAACGAAGATCGGCAGCGCGTAGTCGATGAAGTGCAGTTTCTGGTTCTTGACGATTGTCTCCTTCACTGCCTCGAAGGCATGCTGACAAGACTTCACTCCCGAAGTCGTCCAGTTGAACTTCTGCCCCTTGCGCGTCAGATCGTTGAGCGGCTTGAGCATATAAGCAAAGTCCATGCCACCACTCTCTCGAAAATAATTAACCAGCCCCAAAAATGATTTTACCTCGGAGCGATTTTTGGGTGGCTGAATATTTTTAAGAGCTTCGAACCGCCGTTCCAGATGCTTGAAGCCGTCGCCGTCGACGTGATGACCGAGGTAAGTGCATTCAGACCCGCCCAGCGTCGTCTTGCCGCCATTAAGACGAAGCTCCCACTGGCGCAGGCGAGTGAACACTTCTCGAAGCCGAGACAAGAAATCCTCGAAGTTGGTGGCATTCACGTTGATGTCGTCCAGGAACGTCTCGACGCCGAACGTCTCGATATCCTTGAAAACGATCTCAGACATGGTCTGCTGAAAGTATGACGGCAAGCCGTGAAGCCCAAACGGTGCTGTCTTCGGTGTGAACAGGCCATCCTCAGTGATGACACACAGCAGCTCCGCAGCACGCTCCGTTAACCGAATCTGATGATACCCAGAGCGCGCATCCGCTGTTGCAAAGTATTTGGCTCCGGCCAGTCGCTTCGTCACATCCTTGATGTTCTTGGTCGGGTAAATGCACTGCTCTGCGCAGCGATTCACTTCACGATAGTCAGCACAGATGCGCCTAGCATCCGGCCCCTT
>CAISYX010000146.1 GCA_903889815.1 uncultured Gammaproteobacteria bacterium | reverse complement strand
TGGCGCGTCAGCCGAACGGCACATGCCGGCTTTGTGCTTGATGCCTTGGAACAGGCCCTTCATGACAGGAAACCTGTCGGCAAGGATGGCCTCGTCCATCACTCGGATCGAGGCAGTCAATACCTCTCGATCAAGTATACCGAGCGATTGGCCGAAACTGGTATCAAGCCATCGGTGGGCAGTGTCGGCGACAGCTACGACAACGCACTCGCCGAAACGATCAACGGACTCTACAAGGCCGAAGTGATCCACAGGCGGGGACCCTGGCGTTCCTTCGAGGCCGTCGAGTTCGCAACACTGGAATGGGTCGACTGGTTCAACCACAGGCGTTTGCTCGAACCCATCGGCAACATCCCGCCTGCTGAAGCCGAGGCGAACTACTACGCAGCAACGGCTGCCATGGACAAGCTGCCCATGGCCGCATAACTTAAGCCAACAAGCCTCCGGCAATCCCGGGGCGGTTCAAGCTGCCCATGGCCGCATAACTTAAGCCAACAAGCCTCCGGCAATCCCGGGGCGGTTCAACACGACCGTTGCCGTGCATGCTTGCAAGCGCACGATTGTGGGATTGAAAGGCAAGGTAGAAAACCGTGGCACTTGCCAGTATGGCTGAAGCGAGTGCAACGCGACGGCCCACGACGAGCAGCGATACACGATGCAGTTTGACCTTGCGTGCTTGTCGTACGAATAGGCTCACACCCAACAGCACAACGACGGCAGTCGCCCAACACTTCAAGGCAGCAAAGTAGCCGCCTTGTGGAAACCCGCCTAAGGACGCCGCGATTCCACCTGCCGCTAGGCAGGTCCCTACGAACGCCATCAGGCGTGATTCCGGCGTTCGGACCAAGAATGCCCCCAGCACGGTGCCAAGCCAGACAACGAGCGTGGCATACCCCATTGCATTGGCAACAAGAACAAGGTCACCAATACCGTAGACGCGAGGGGCACCTGAATGGGACATATAGTACCACCACTGATCATTGGCGACACTCACGAAGTTGTACCTGAGAAGATCAGATAGGTGACCAGCAGTGATGATCATCATTGCGGCCATGTATATCAAGATTGCTGAGGTTACCGTGAAGAGCACCGTAATGACAGGGTGACGGCTTCGCTCGACAATCAGATCGATAAAATACACGCAGACCAGTAACAGCGCCGTTGTAAGCGCATAGTCATTTGACCACGTGAGGACGAGCGCCAGCAACAGCGACATGATGATGGCGCGCGCTGTGGCTTCCTTCAAGTATGCTATCGAGATCATGTAGATGCCACAGGCCAGATATGGAATGAATGACCTGACGGGACGCAACGAGTTACCTGGATCAAACAAGAAATTGAGGTACTCAAAATACGCTACGTTTTCTCTTGCCAGTTTGATCAAGCAGAACAGCAGAACAGCCCCGACAATTGAATAAACAAATCGGCCAGGCATCACGATAAGCTGACAGAGGACAGCCAAAGATGCCAATCCCGAGGCCATTGTAATGAACTTGGCAGAGAATACGCTTGCCGCGAGATCTCCCCCAGAAATCGCGAAGATTGAGTAGACCAGAACGTTTGGTCCGACACCCAGGTAGGGAAAAAAGTCTCTTCCTGGAAGTTCACCGTTCGAAATCCGGAACAGCACACTCGCAGTCTGAAAGGCGCCATCCAGATGGAAAGTCGGCGCGTAGAATGCCGCAGACAATGATTCAAGCGCGACGGAAACTAGAATTACAATCACTAATACCAACGGTCATTGGGTCTGACCGATATGCGCCCACTGCCGCATTCCAATTGAGGTGATGGTCTCTGGTTTGGCAATGAGCCTCTGCCAAGCGTCGCATATCGCCTC
>CAISYX010000145.1 GCA_903889815.1 uncultured Gammaproteobacteria bacterium | reverse complement strand
TATCTTCCTGACCTCAGCCTCAGCGAAATCGTGCGCGAGAACAGCTATCGCGACCAGACAGGTTTGCAGGCCAGCATGACGCTTGGCTATGACTTCACCCGCGATCGCGTCCAGTTCAACGCGCTGATCGGCGAGGAAGGGCACCCCTATGTCATCGACCGCAGCATTCAGCGCCCCCCCGCTGTCACCGACGTGTTTCGTCGCGAAAGTGAAAGAACCGACAACGACAACAGCAACTGGGAAATCGGCGGCAACCATGAGCACAGTTTCCTTGATGGAAGCCGTTTTCAGTTTCTTTTCGTGGTGAATGAAGAGGTCCGCGACAGCGTGCGGGAGCGTTTTCAGGTGCTGTCCGGTGCGCAGAACAAACTCCAGTTTCTGCAATCAGACCGCACCACGCGGGAGCGTATAGGCCAGGCCAGTTACAGCTGGCGACTGACCGATTCACAAGACATGCAACTGGGCTTCGAGCGTGCCCAGACAATTCTGGATACCCGCTTGCTGGTCGGCTCAGGCACCGCCACGGGCACGCCATCTGCAACCTACGGCTCACTGGTGCCGGTGCTCTCTTCTTCCAACCCAGGCTCCATGGTGGAGGAAATGCGCTACGAAGCCTTCGCCGTGCATAACTGGACGCTGAACCCACGCATGAGCCTCGAGAGCACCCTTCTCTATGAAGACTCCACAATCACCCAGGCAGGCGCTGCGAGTCGCGAACGGGATTTCCAGTTCTGGCGTCCCAAGCTGGACTATCGCTTCGACATGACGGGCTCTCTGCAATTGCGTGCCACAGCAGAGCGGCAAGTGTCCCAGCTCAGCTTCGAAAGTTTCACTGCCACGCTGAACTATCAGGACAACGACAAGGATTCCACCGCCGGCAATCCGGACCTGACACAGGAAATCGAAATGCGCTACGAACTGGGCCTGGAGTACCGCCTGCCCGATGACGGCGGCGTGCTCAGTGCCCGCGCTTTCTATCGCGACATCGATGATGTGATCGGCAAGATCAACCTCTCCCGTGATTCCGCCAAGCCAAGATCCGCCACCGGCAACCTCGGCAATGGCAAGCGCTACGGCGCCTACCTCAACGCCAGCGCGCGGCTGGGATTCCTGGGCATGCCAGAGGCTGTCCTGACCTCCAGCCTGAACATCTTTGACTCCTATGTCTATGATCCGATTGTGGGCGGGGACAGACGCTTCAACGGACGTGGCAATGCCTCGATCGGCTTCCGTCACGACCTGCCCTCCCTCGGCGTCAACTATGGTTTCGACCTGCAGAACGACTTCCATGGCGGTGAAAAGAACATTGATGTGGATACGCTGGAAGCAAGTCGGCCGGGCAGACAACTGAATCTGTTCATCTCCAAAGTAGCGTTTCAGGACATCACTTTCCGGCTGGAAGCCAACAACGTGCTGAAATCCGAGTTCTGCCGCGACCGTCTGCGTTTCGACGGGCTGGTGGCCAATGGCGTGCTTGAAGAGATCGAGGATTCCTGCGGCTCTGGGGGCGGTCAGAAAATCGCCCTCAAGATCCGCACGACGTTCTAGGTCTTCGCGTACGCTCGCCTGGCCTTAGACCTGAACCCAGGAATTTCCGTGCCCAACATAATGCTCCGCCATCGGTCGACTTCGCCAACAACGACAACATCCGCCATCATGTTTATTCCTTGTCAGCGCCTTCCAGCATGTCGCAGTAACCGACAGCACGGGAGTCGTCAGTTTCCAGCGGGAGCAGATCCCTGCTCGTGCTTCACTGGATGACCACACCCTCGACGCGGCCGGCGCCGGTATCAATCTGCATGACAGGATCGAGCTGTCCTGTGCCCGCCAGAAATTTCGCACCAAGGCCAGCGACGCTGCCATCAGTCAGGACTCCAAGGGCCTGAAACTGCGCCTGGCCGGGGACCTTCTGTACGGGCGCGCTCTGCAAGTTGCACTGGGTGGCGAGAAAGCAATTGCCGGCATCGTGGAGAACATGACGGCGGCGATGGACAAGGCAGAGGTTCCCCTCGGGCCGCAGAATCGCCTGCCGGCGAGACTGGCGACCTTTCGGGGCGAAATCATCTATCGCTGATCAACGCAGACGTCTCAGCGTTTGCTGAAGATCATCATGTGCTGCCAGGGCAGGAAATCCAGCGTCTCTTCGAATTCCAGATCGAACACGTCCATTTCCCGCTTGATCTGTGCCTGCGTCATCTTGTGCAGGGGCCGGATGGGCACGTTGCGATCCTCGCCGCGGTACTCCACCAGAATCAGACGTCCCCCCGGCTTCAGCGCCGTGAAGATGCTTGCCATCATCTCGTAAGGGTGCGAAAACTCATGATAGGCATCCACGAGGAAGGCCACGTCCACAGAGTCCGGCGGCAGGTTGGTGCTCTGCAGGTCACCCAGCACACCTTCGACATTGCTGACGTTCTCACTCAATTTGCGTGCTTCCACCATGGCCAGCATTTCCGGCTGAATGTCTAC
>CAISYX010000144.1 GCA_903889815.1 uncultured Gammaproteobacteria bacterium | reverse complement strand
TTGCCGGGCTAAAAACCCCCCGAACACTAGCCACTTTCGCCAGCACCGTCAACAAAATCCGCTCCGATTGCCTCCCGGTGCAGATCGTCAAATGTCACACACTGACCAGAAAGGGAGCAGACTGCAGAATTGCCAGGTGCAAGAATTCTGCATAAAAAAAGGGGAGGAAGGCACGGCCCCTCCTCCCCCAAGCACTTCACTACCAGCGTCAAACCTTGGATCAAAATTCTGTTTGGGCTACTACTGCGGCATGCGCGCGGCGCGGATTTCCACCTCGACAAGCCAGCCTTCCCGCACCAGCCCGGCGATCTGCACGAAAGAGCGCACAGGCTTCAGCGGGTTGATGTCGGAACCGAAGAACTGCCGGTAGCCACGATTGAAGCCTTCGAAGTCCAGGGTGCCATCCGGGTTCGCCAGGGCGAACACGCGCACCTGCACGATGTCCTCGAGCGACCAGCCCATCTCTTCCAGTGTGGTCTTGTAGGTCTCGAAAATCTGGATGGCCTGTTCTTCCATGTTGCCCCAGGTGCCGTCTTCCTTGGGCACCGCCCCGGCGCCGCTGAGATAAAGGGTCTCGGCGCCCGGTGGTATGGCGATCACGTTGTTGAAGTTGGTGCCTTCCTGAAAGCGCTGAATGGCAGGGCCTGCTTCCTGCCCCGAAGCCACCGGCACAAGGCTGATGTCTTCAGCACCGCAGCCAGCCAGCGCCATGAGGCTTGGCAACAACAAGCTGCGGGCGCCGCGCAACAGATTCATCGTCATCGTGTCTCTCCTGAGCTCAGCGGCCAAGTGTGTTGATGTAACTGACCACGTTCAGGATGGCCGTGTCATCGGCCAGCGTTGCCGCCATGGGCACCATCTGCGCGCCATAGGTGTCTTCGGCATGGGTGCCGCGATAGCCGGCCTTGAAGTTCTTCAGCTGTGCGAACAGGTACCAGTCGTTCTGGCCAGCCAGTGCCGGCGCGCCCAGCGCTTCGTTGCCCTGCGCCTCGGCGCCGTGGCAGGCGGCACAGGTGCCATAGAGCGGCTGTCCGGCCGCAGCGTCGCCATTGGTCAGGGTGATCTCGGTCGGCTTGTACTCCCAACCGCCAATCCATTCCAGCAGGTCGGTGATGCTCGCATCGGTAAGAGGCACAGCCATCGGACGCATCTCGGTGCCCGGCACATCCATCTCGTGAGTGCCCCGCACGCCAGCCCGGAAGTTTTCCAGCTGTCGCTTGATATACCAGGGCTCCATGCCGGCCAGACGCGGCCCCCGGATCCCTTCACTGCCCATGCCGTCCGCGCCGTGGCAAGTCATGCAGTAGCGGTCGTTGTAGTATTCAGCGCCTTCCGTCTGCGCCAGCGCATGCGTCGACAACAGGGATCCCAGCACCAGGCCGGATACAGCTACACCTTTCTTTATCATGGTCTTCAAACTCCTTCCAGATTCCAGTAACTGCCCGCCGGAACGGGCGCTGTATTGCACGGGCAAAGACCTCATGCGGCGCTGCGAACGCGTTGATCCATGTCCGCCAGGGCCCAGTGGGCAGAAAGAATCGCGCTCTCCTGCCAGGCTCCGTGGAAACTGATCTGGTCGCCAATCATGTAGTGACGACCCAGCGCTGGCGCCTGCAGCGTGTGGTACAGACCTTCTTCTTCCATCGTCATGCCGCCGCCGGAACGGCCCCAGCGAGCGGAACAGCCCAGCATGTGGTTCATGCGGTGCCAGGCGATGGTGATGGGTTTCTCTACCATCTGCCGGTAGTTCGAGTGCAGCTTCTCGCCGCCCTTGAGCAGCCACTCCACACGCTCGGCCTGGGACAAGCGGGTGAACTCGCCGCCATTGCCGAAGTCGTAGGCTGCCAGAATCACGCCCTTCTCCTTGTGGATGCCGTGGCTTGGGTACCAGAGCTGACGGATTGGTGCACTGGTCCAGCTGATGCCGCCGTAGATTTCCTCTTTTTCCCAGAAGCGCTCCCTGGCCTGGAAGGCGCCTTTGATGGCTTCGCCGCGACGGATGTATTTCATCGCCTGCATGTAGTCGCCCGGCAGGTTGTGCTCGATGCCGGCCATGAAGTGAGCGGGGATGCAGTTGAAGCAGTAATCAGCGGTGATGGTCTGGGGCACGCCGTCCTGCAGGTAAGCCACCTCGACGCCTGCTTCCTTCACCATGACTGACATTACGGGGGTCTTGTACTTGACGCGGTCACCCAGCGCACGGGTAAAGCCAGCGATGATGCGGTCCATGCCGCCGACGGGCTGCATCAGCAGCGGGCCGGTCTCGCCTTCGTTGGCCGACAAGGTCTGGGAAATCAGCCGGCTCTTCATGAGGTGCTTGAACTCGATGATCTCCTTCTGCACGCCGTGATCAATGAAGCCACCGCTGACGTAGCCGGCACGGTTGCTGCCCTTGTAGTTCATCTCGCGGTCGAGCGATCCGAACTGGCGGATCAGGCCCATGATGGTTTCGGCTTCAGACTCAGTGAAGGGCTGATCGAGTTGTGCGGTAGTGAAAGACTTGGCAAACAGTTCGCCGAGGAAGCCACGCACGTTGGTGGACACTTCGGCATTGCGGATGGGCTTGCCGTCCAGCATCGCGTCGTCCTGGATCAGCGCCGTCTTCGATTCGTTGATGAAGACTTCCAGATCCACGCCCAGCTCCTTGCAGTAGGAGAGCAGGTTGCGGTGCGTGCTGGGGATGCGGGCAGCACCGGCGTTGAAGTACATGTGAGGCTCGTTGTCCCACTCACACACCTGGCGGTTGCCGATCTCGTCCACCACGTCGCCGGAGCGTAAGGTCATCACGCGGCCACCGGCACGATTGGAGGACTCCAGCACCGTAACATCGTAGCCCGCTTTCGCCAGTTCCCACGCGGCGGTCAATCCGGAAATGCCCGCACCTAGGATGACGGCTGTACCAGCGCCGGGCGCCGGGGCTGCCAGTACTGGACGGGTCAGGGCTGCGACTGCTGGCAGCATGCCCAGGGCTGACCCCACCCGGATCAGGGCGCCGGTGCCGAAGGTCGCTCCCAGCAGGTTCATGAATTCACGTCGGCTGACAGGGTTCGTCATAATGCTTGCTCCTTTCTTGTGGCGGTTGTCAGGATGACCTCAGGGTCTTTAAGCGGTGACGCTGTCCTTTAGAGCAAGAAAACGGATCGGCTGTCACCGGATTGAGCGCAGTATTGGCCTCCCGGCGGTTGAATTTCCTTCTATCCAGCTCCCTATCTTCTCCCCTAATCCTCCCCGACCTCCCGCCTGCGACTTCAGGGCACCTCCGCCAATTCTCCCCGCGCGCGATACTGGTACTTATCTTGCAAATGTCTGCTTTGACGATGCTCGCAAAAGCGCCGGCGCGGGCCGCCGCGGCTGAATCCCTGGCGCTTCTGCAACGGCACGAACCAAAAAGAGGCAGGCGCCCCTTGATGTTGCACCAATTCGCACCAGCGGTGACTCGATGAATGAAGCCTTGAACAGAACACTGCAGATCGGTCCCTTCGCGATTTCGAGGGGAGCCGGCACCATCACGCTTGGCGATGTCGAGAACAAGGTGTCTCCCCGCAGCATGGAGGTGCTCATCCATCTGGCGGAAAACGCCGACCGCATCGTCAGCAGCGAGGAACTGCTGAGCCGGTTCTGGAGTTCCGTGGCGTCAGATCACGCCATTCACAAGGCCATTGCCGAATTGCGCGCCGCCATGGGAGACAGCGTGCGGCGTCAGCGTTACATCAAGACGGTGCCCAAGCGCGGCTACAAGCTGCAGGTGTCCGTGCTTGCCGACAGCGCGGTGGTGATTCCCGAGACGCCGTCGCTGGGCAGAAGGCTCATGGCGGCCTGGGAACTGATGGATGCGCGCCTGCTGGCCGTAGGGTTCTGCGCAAGCTTCGTACTCATCGCCCTGGTCTGGGTGGCGGGCATGGAACGGCGCGGCGCGGCGGCCGATGGCTTGGTGATTGGCGTGCCGCCTTTCCGCTTCGAGAGCAATGGCATCGAGACCAACCGCTATCTTGTGGATGGCCTGACCAGCACCCTCATCAATGATCTGTCCATGCTCAATTCCCTGAGTGTGGTGTCGCTGCTGGACAGTCCTGCGTCGACCCCGCGGCTGCCCGGCCGGGTCAGCCATGTGTTGCAGGGCACCTTGATTCAGGCGGAGGACCGGCTGCGGGTGATTGTGAATCTGGTACGCGCGGAAGATGGCGTGCAGGAATACTCAGGCCGCTTCGACATGTCCGAGGGCGATCTTTTCGCCATTCAGGACACCATCGTCACCAACATTGTCAGTGCGTTGGAGATTCATCTGGACGCCGAAGAGCGCGCCCGCATGCAGGACTGGGGCACCCACGATGCCATGGCCTATGACCGCTTCATGAAGGGCGAATTCCACAATGCGCAGTTCAACCCTGCTGACTGGGAGCTGGCGATTGCCTTCTACAAGGAAGCCATCGACCTTGACCCCGGATTCATCAATGCCTATCTGGGCGTTGCAGCTGCCGCCAACAATCTTTCAGTCTTTGCGCGCATCCCGAAGAAACAGGCTCTCATCGCACTGGTCGCCGAGGTGCACCGCGAAGTCGCGACGCTGGACCGAGAGAATGCGGCGCTGCAGTCCATTCGCGCCATCGAGACGCGCATGGCGGGCAATGAACATCATCAGGAGGAAGCGCTGCTGCGGCAGCAGATTCTGTCCGGCAACCCTCCCCCGTTTGCGATGGCCCACTATGCACTGCTGCTGATTGGCGCGCGGCTTTACGACGAAGCCTCGCAGTTTCTGGACAAGGCCGCGGAGGTCGGCCCTTTCGAGATCTCGCCCGACGAAATCTGGAGCTATCGCGTGTCGCTGTTGCCCCCCGAAGACGCCATTGTGGCCCGCAAGCTGGAACTGCAGGTGCGCCCCAAGCATGTCGGCTATCTGGGAGCCGTGGCGCGGGAATTGAACTACACCGGCAATGCGTCGGAGTCCGAGCCTTTTCTGGAACGCCAGCGGCAGGCCGACACTGAAGGGATCTCTGCGGATTACACCCGCGCCGTCATCGAAGCCTGGCACGGCCGCCTGAGCCCGGACAGCGATGCCTTCGCCATAGAAGTGGCAAAGGGTCAGGATGCCGCCTTTACCAATGGTGTGGTGAGTTTCATCAATGGCGATCTGCAACTCGGCACCCAATTCTGGAGTGGGCTGCATCCGCTGCAGAAGCGCTGGCTGCTGAATACTACCCATGCCAGCGAGCTGTATTTTCCGGACACGCTGATCGACAACCCTGCCTATCAGGCCTTGCTGGAGTCTCTGGATGTGGGACTGTCCTGGCAGCGCACGCTGATGGAAGGCGTGATGGTGATGCAGGGGGTAACAGGCGTCGCCCTGAGTGAGACTGCCTACCAGCACTATCAACAGGGCACGTTCATGAGTCGCAACAATCTATGGGGTCAGGCTGAGTCCGCCCCCGACTGAGCCCCGCGTCAGCGTTTGCGGGTGATGAACAGTTCGGGGTGCAGGCTGCCTTCGTAGTAGTTTTCGCCTGCCTGCAGCGCTTGCTGCACCTGGTCGATGGCGGCCGCGCAATCGCCCTCGACGCGCCAGGCCTGCACCGTGGAGGCGCTGATTTCTCCCTTCTGCAGACTGTAGATGCGCGCCTGACTGCCATCGGCATTCACCACACGCCACCGGTAACTGTTGACCTGCGCTTCGGCGCGCTCCGGCTGACCGAAGACAGAGATCAGCATCGCCGCACTGGTATGCAAGTCGAGCACGAGCGCGTGTTTGTCATTACTGCCAGCAATGTGGTCCATCTGCTACTCCTGTGAAATTGCCTTGCCATTATCATGTTGCCGCAGGTGCAAACGCCAGAGCATCGCCACGACCAGCACATTGGCGCTGGCAAGCAGGGCCAGCACCAGCAGCGGCACCTGCGGATTCCCGTCGGTAATCAGCCACGCAATCAGTGCTGGTGCCAAAGCTTGCGCGAGAAGCGACGGGCGGGCCAGTTGCCCCATGACGCGGGCGTAGCGCTCTACCCCGAAGCTTGCCAGCGGCAAAGCCCCTTTGGCGATTGACAAGATGCCATTGCCAGCGCCGTAAAGAATGATGGCCAGTGCGGTAACGGCGAAACCGCTCGCCAGCAGCACCATGCCCAAGGCCATCAGGCCCACGGCGATGGTCAGCGTCCACAACGGATGGTGCCGCTCACGGTTGGCCGCCTCCAGAATGCGGCCGCCCACTTGTGCCGGGCCGATCAGGGCGCCAATCCACACCGCCTCGTCGATGGACAAGCCCCGCCCGGACAGCAACAGAATCAAATGCACCGACACCAGGGCTCCGATGGCGCCTGCGAACATCAGCGTCAGCATGATCAGCACCTTCTGCTGTTGCTCGCGGGGCGTGAACACGAATGGCACACTGACATGGGTCGGGTCGCTGCGCCGGTTCCTGCGCACGTAAGCAGGCAGCGCGACGCGGATCATGGGCAGACAGATCAGCAGCAGAATGCCGGCATAGACGAAGCAGGTGCCGCGCCAGCCGAAGGCCTCCAGCAACCAGGCCGACAACGGCCAGGAGACTGTGCTGGAGAAGCCACCCCACAGTGTGAGTGCGGTAATGGCCGAACGAGCCTTCATGCCGAAGATCTGTCCGAGCGTGGCAAACGCTGCGTCATAGAGCCCGGCGCCCATGCCCATTCCCAGCATCATCCAGCCCAGCACATACAGCCACAACGTGCCCGCCGTGCCAACCACCACCAGACCGGCGGCGAGGGTCACGCAGGAAATCGTCAGCACATAGCGGCCGCCATGCCGGTCAATGGCTACGCCGACACGGGGCGCCACGATGCCCGCCACGACCAGTCCGATGGACAGCCCGCCGACGATCCAGACCAGCGGCCAGCCGGTGTCCCGGGAAATGGAAGCAGCAAGAATCGCCGGCAGGTAAAAGGTACCGCCCCACGCGAAGATCTGCATGATGCCCAGGGCCGAGATCAACCAGGGTCTGCGGGGCGCACCGGCACTCACAACGCGGAGCCCAGTGCCATGCGGGCATGCAGCTTTTCGGCCGACTCCCTGCGCTCACTGTAACGGTCAGTCAGGTACGGAGAAATGTCGCGTGTGAGCGCGCGCAGCTGGTTGACTGTGACGAAAAACGGAGACGAGGATGTCATGGCAGGCACTAACTGCAGTGAATGTGCAGGCAATGTAGTGGAGGGGGCGGTGACTGGCAAGCACGACCGCCCCGACCGTGTTCACCATGAATGCGACCGTGCGTTTCGAGGTGTAATCCTCGCTGAACACTAGCTAACTATGCAAATGCAATATTTGTTGTTACATTTGCACGAATGATCACAAGACGACTTCTCACTCTCCTGCAGGATCGACTTACTGGAATCGCCTCTGTTGCGCTTCTGGGCCCGCGCCAGGTGGGCAAGACGACACTGGCTTTTGCCTTGAAAGACGGGCTGCCTGCAGTCTATCTCGACCTACAGAACAGGACGGACCTGCTCAAGGTTCAGGACATTGAAGCATTTCAGCAGGCCAATCCCGGCAAGCTCATCATCCTCGATGAAGTGCAGCGACTACCTGAAGTCTTCGCCGCGATCCGCGGGTTGATCGACGCCGAGCGGCGCAAGGGCCGCAAAAGCGCCATGTTTCTGTTTCTCGGCTCGGCCTCTATAGAACTGTTGCGGCAATCCAGTGAGAGCCTGGCCGGACGAATAGCCTTTGTCGAACTATTCCCCATCGATGTTCTGGAGTACCAGCAGCCGGGCGATGACCAGCTGAAACTGAATCAGCTCTGGCTGCGTGGCGGTTTTCCCGAAAGCGTGCTTGCAGGCGATGACACTCTAAGTTTGCGCTGGAGGCAGGACTTCATCAGGACCTATCTGGAGCGTGACGTCCCCGCATTCGGTCCGCGCGTGCCTGCCGCCACACTCGAGAGACTGTGGATGATGCTGGCCCATTCCCAGGGCGGGAATCTGAATGCCGCTAGTCTTGCGAGTTCACTGGGAGTAGCCGGTGTCACTGTGACGCGCTACGTGGACCTGTTTGTCGATCTGCTGCTTGTCCGCAAACTTCTGCCCTATACACACAACGTCAGGAAGCGTCTGGTGAAGTCACCTCGTGTCTATGTCCGCGACAGCGGCATCACACATGCTCTGCTGAATATCGGCTCGTTCAATGACCTGCTTGGCCATCCGGTTGCGGGCACGAGCTGGGAAGGATTTGTGATCGAGAACATCCTGGCTGTGCTGCCAGCGGGCGTGCAGCCTTTCTACTACCGCACGTCGGGAGGAGCCGAGATTGACCTGGTGCTGGAGTTTCCAGATCAGCCACGCCGCCTGTACGCAATAGAGATAAAACGGAGCCCGTCCGCTGGGCTTGCCCGCGGATTTCACGAAGCCTGCGCCGACATCGAGCCGACGCACCGATTCCTGGTACACGGACAGAATGATGCGTTCCCGATGCGTGGAGAGATTCAGGTGGTGGGATTGCGGGGATTTCTGGAAATGTTAAGAGTATGAAGCCGACAGGCGATATGAGAAGAGCGCGCAGCCTGCGGCTGTCCTGCGCGCTGCGCGCTTGTCGAACAGGAGTTCTTTCCAGCCAGGTACTCCAAATAAAAAAGGGCCCTCTTGCGAGGACCCTTTTCTATTTGGTGCACCCGGAGAGATTCGAACTCCCGACCAAGTGGTTCGAAGCCACCTACTCTATCCAGCTGAGCTACGGATGCGTGCGGGACGGGAGTATATAGAAGTCATCCGGGACGGTCACCCGAAAATTTTCCCTGCCCGACACCTCACTCCACCCCCGCCCCCCGCACCACCACGTTCACTTGATTGGCCGTGGGCAGCACGCCCTGCGGGAAGTTCAGACCCGAGTCGAGCTCGCCCACCTGGCCTGCCCCCAAACGTGACACCACCAGCGTGCGCGTCGCAAGTTGTCCCGCGATCACGGCCTGGAACTCGATGCTGATGTCGCGCATGGCCACCGGCGAGCGGTTCTCGACGCGGGCCAGCAGGCGGCCGGCATTGTTGACCAGCGGCTGCGCGGCGACGTACTGCGTAGGGTTGTCGGGAATGTCCAGACGCATGAAGGCGGCAAGGGACTGCTCGCCGACGAGCCCGGAGGCGGCACTGGCGGCCTGGAAATATTCCTTGGCGGACACGCGGTCATTGCTCTGCAGGGCAAGCTCGCCCAGTTCACTCATGGCGAGGGCGGTGGGCAGCAGGTCGACACTGCGCTCCAGATCGTCCCGTGCGCGTTCACGCTCCCCCTGCCGGGCAAATGCAACGCCTCGGCCAAGGTAATAGTCGAAGTAGTCCGGGTCGCGGGAGATGGCATCATCGTAGCGGCGTGATGCCGCTTCATAGCGGCGCTGATAAACCAGGATATCGGCGGCAAGACCATGGAAGCGGGCTTCGTCGGGCACCAGGCTGAGGGCAGTCTCGAGGCGACGATCGGCCTCTTCCAGCTTGTCTTCGGCAATCAGCTTTTCGGCTTCGTCGAAGGCTTCATAGGCTGGCTGCGTCTCACGCAGGAAGGCGGTTGCCTCCCGGTAGCGCTCTTCCCCCAGCTCGCCGCCGCTGATGCCTTCGGCACGCAGCTGAGCGACCAGCGCGCGGTTGTTGCTCACTCGCTCCTGGGACGGCGGGTGGCTGGCAAACAGGCCGTCCAGCCAGTTGCTGTCGCGGCCTTCCGAAAGGCGCACGAAGACTTCCTGGAGGCTGATGGCGGCGGCAGGATCATAGCCGGCGGCGGCCATGTAGCGGATGCCGTAGGCATCGGACTCGCGCTCGGCGTCGCGGCCGTAGCGCTGCGTCACGAGCTGGGCCCCGAGCATCGCGCCACCCACCACATAATCGGAATACTCGCTGCCCTGGGCCGCGATGGCGCCCACTACCAGCGCGCCCTGCAGCAGCATGCCGCGTTCCATGGCCTGAGCACCGTGACGGGCAGCGGCGTGCACGATCTCGTGGCCGAGTACGGCAGCCAGTTCGGCTTCGTTGTTGAGTTCGCTCAGCAAGCCCCGATTGACCGCGATCTTGCCGCCGGGCAATGCCCAGGCATTGGGGACGGAGTTGTTGAGCACCACGAATTCGTATGGCAGCGGGCGGTCACTGACCTCGGCCAGCCGCTGTCCCACGCCCTGCACGTAATCAGTCAACTCGGGATCGACGCTGAACTGCCCGCCCTGGGACTGCTGCGAGGGGCTGTATTGTTCCGCACCGATGGTGAGCTCGCGCTGCTCGGAAATGAACCCCAGTTCGCGCTGACCGGTCACCGGGTTGACGGCGCAGCTGCCCAGCATGACGGCAGTCAGTGCCAGAGCGGTGGACTTGTGGAGACGGGTGCGGACACTGGTGAACATGGTGAACTCTCATGGCAATGAAGCGAATTGCCTGCTCTGATTCTATGCCGGTGCCAGCCCCATCGGCCAGCACGTATTTGTATACTCCAGACAACGCAATTCCGGGCTATGCTTGGAGTACCTACCCACCTTGTCAAGGCTGAAAGTCATGACCATGCGTTGCGCCTGGTGCGGCACTGACCCGCTCTACGTTCATTACCACGACACGGAATGGGGTGTGCCGGTGCACGACGATCAGGCCCTGTTCGAATTCCTGAGCCTGGAATGCCAGCAGGCCGGCCTGAGCTGGATCACAGTGCTGCGCAAGCGCGAGCATTACCGCGCAGCCTTCTTCAACTTTGACCCGCAGCGGGTAGCCCGCATGACCGACGCGGAAATCGAAGAGCGTCTGCTGGACACTGGCCTGATCCGCAACCGCCTGAAACTCTATGCCATGCGCAGCAATGCCATCGCCTTTCTAGCGATACAGCAGGAGTTCGGCAGCTTCGACAACTATGTCTGGGGCTTTACCGGCGGCAAGGTGCTGGATGGCAGGCGCGGCAGCATGGGCGATCTGCCGGCCACCTCGCCCGAGAGCGATGCGCTGTCGAAAGACCTGAAAAAGCGCGGCTTCAAGTTTGTGGGCTCCACCATCTGCTACGCCCACATGCAGGCCACCGGCATGGTCAACGACCATGTGCAGAGTTGCTTCCGCTACCACGAGGTGCGGGCGTTGGCAGTGTAGTGTCGGCTTGTGGAGGGGGCTGGCCCTGCTTGTGGGAGCGGGCCCTGCTTGTGGGAGCG
>CAISYX010000143.1 GCA_903889815.1 uncultured Gammaproteobacteria bacterium | reverse complement strand
TGAGTGGTTTCGCGCACGCTGTCGTACTCGCGGCGGAAATACGCCACTTCATTCTCGAGCACGCGGCCGGCCGGATTGCCGCCTGTCTTGTTCAGGCGCAACTGGGTGCGGTCGTAGTCATCGTTTTCTATCCAGACACCGGCCTCGAACTGATTGGCGCCGGTGTCCCACACGCCCTTGAGTACGAGGCCGGAGCGTTCACCACCCACGTCGGACAGGCCGTACTGCACGCCGCGCGGTGCGGTCACTGCCAGGCCGGCTGTGCGCTGGCGGTTGTAGAAGGTCAGGGTGTTGGCATAGCCGTCAGGCGACACGCCATAGCCATCCTTGTCTTCGAAATAGGCTGTGGCAGTCAGGCTGAGGTTCTCGTTGACCTGCGTGTCCAGCGTGGAGCCGAGCAGGAAGTCCTTGCGGATGTTCACGCGGTCTTCGTAATAGTAAGTGTAATTGGCGTTCTGAAACGGCACGGCTGCGCCCACACCCAGGTCAGGCACGTAGCCGATGTAGCCCAGGTCGCGGCCGGTCTTGCCGCCCAGGTCCGGCGTGGCGGAGTTGTACTGAGCCATGGTCATGCCAGGCGAGTCGTAGTCGAAGAAGTCGTTGTAGACCATGCTGGTGGTCAGCTTCGTGACGTCGCTGAAGTCAATCACGGCCTTGGCTTCCAGGTGCTCGCGGTCAATGTCGCCGGCGCCGCGCCACAGGTCGGAATCGGTCTTGGAGCGGCTGATATAACCGGAGAACATGCCGAGCTGCCCGCTCTGGATCTTGATGAAACTGCGGTCCAGGCTGAACTCGCCCAGCGACTGGGAGAGGGTGGCTGAGAACTCGTCGGACGGGTCGATGGAGTGATACTCGACGATCGGCCCCAGGGAGGCATAGGCGGGCTGCGAGACGTCGCCTGCGCCGGGGGAAGCCTGCACGCGGCCGAGGTTTTCATTGTCGACATAGCGGAAGATCGGGCTGCCGCCGAACGCATCGCTGCGGCCCATGGGGATCCCATCGAGAACGAAGCCGATCTGTTGCAGGTTGAAAGCGCGGACGGTCACCGAGTTGCCGAATTCGTAAAGGCCCAGTGCCCCGTCAGTCTGGACGTTGAAGCCGGGCAGGGTCTCGAGCATTTTCAGCCCGGAGATACCGGCAGGGGCCGAGAGCAGCGCTTCGCGGGTCACGCCCACGGAGTTGGACACCGAGTCCTGTCCGATGGCATTGGCGGCGGTAGATACGCGGCGGCCGGAGACCACGATTTCTTCCGGATTGGCGGCCGTCTGCGCCAGCGCGCCGGGGACGGAAGCGGCGGCAATCAGAAGAGCGAGCAGTTTGCGAGTGAATGGCTGTGTCATAAGAGTCCCTGTAGAAGTCGCTGGAGTGGAGCGTGCATGGTTAGTGCCGGAGACGCTCGCATCATCCATGCCAATGCACAGAAGGCATCAATTACAAGGACTTGCGGAATCAGGAAGTGCCGGACGGCCGTTTCTGCACCGTCCGGGCGCGTGGTCAGGGGGCGAGCGGGCTGTTTTGGTGCGACCGGCGACTGTGGCGCAGGGCATCGGCGGAATACACCGCCAGGGCCACCCAGATGAAGCAGAAGGTCAACAGTTTGGCCGGGGCCAGGGTTTCTCCGAACAGCCAGACGCCAAACACGAACATGAAGCTGGGGCCGATGTACTGGAAAAAGCCCATGGTGGAGAGCTGCAGCCGTCGCGCCGCGCCGATGAAGCACAGCAGGGGTACCGTGGTGATCACGCCGGCAGCCGCCAGCCAGAGATTCAGAGTCCAGGAATTCTGCAGCAGGTTCACGGTGCTGCTGTCAGCCTGCTGCCACCAGTACCAGAGCGCGACGGGCAGCATCAGCAGAGACTCGATGAACAGGGCGCTGATGGCATCAATATCCAGTGTCTTGCGCAGCAGGCCATACAGCGCGAAGCTCGACGCCAGCACCAGTGCCACCCAGGGCAGGGAGCCAAAGGTGAGCAGCTGGATCAGCACCCCGCCGCCGGCCAGTGCCACCGCACCCCATTGCAATGGCCGCAGACGCTCGCCCAGGAACACCATGCCCAGCAGTACGTTGAACAGCGGGTTGATGTAGTAGCCAAGGCTTGCATCCAGCAGATGCGCGTTGTTGACCGCCCAGATGAACAGCCCCCAGTTGCCGATCAGCAGCACGGAGGTCAGAAGCATCCAGCCCAGCATGCGTGCAGATTGCAGCATGTCCCGGACCCGCCGGACCTGCTGATGCGCGATAAGCAGTCCCAGCAGCAACAGGAACGACCACACGATACGGTGCATCACGATTTCGGCAGTCGGCAGGAAGTCCAGGGACTTGAAGTACAGTGGTGCCAGACCCCAGCTGAAATACGCGCCGGCGGCAAGCGCGCCGCCGAGTCTCTGTTCCCTTGTGAGGGGCATGGGAGTTCTCCGACGAAAGGGGCGCTGATCATGCCGGAAACGGTTGAACTTGCCTACTACAAGCCCGTATCCTGCCCGCAAGGTCTGCGACGAGTCGACCCGCCCCGATCAATAACAATCACTAACAGGAGCCACCATGCCCTCATCACGCACTTTGCTGTTCACCTTGATTTCCTCTGCGGCGCTGCTTGGCGCGTGCAGCGATGCCACCACTACTACCGCAGCCACTGCCACCCCGGCACCCGTTGCTGCCGCCGCTGCCCCAGCCCCCATGGCTGCCCCTGCTGTCCCTGCAGGCAATGTCATCAGCGGCGAGGGCATGCCCAACCCAAACCCGGTCGTCACTCAGAACTGGGGTGAGTTGCCGGCTGGTCGCACATGGGGCTCTACCGCAGGCATCGACATTGACCCGATCGACGGTCAGATCTGGGCCTACGAGCGCTGCGGCGCTGGCAGCTTCGGCGCCGGTGCGCCGGTCACCTGTGACACCAATCTGGTCGACCCTATCTTCAAATTCGACCGCGCCACCGGCGCCGTGCTGGCCAACTTCGGGGCCGGCGTGATGGTCACGCCCCACGGCATCCACGTGGACAGTGAAGGCAATGTCTGGGTCACTGACTTCGCCACCAATGCCGACGAGACCAAGGGCCAGCAGGTGCACAAATTCAGCCCGAGCGGCGAGCTGCTGCTCAGCCTGGGCACGCCTGGCAAGATCGGCAATGACGAAGCGCATTTCAACCAGCCCAATGACGTGATCGTGGGCCCCGACGGCAGCATTTATGTGTCCGACGGCCACAACGCCCAGGGCATGATCAGCAATGCGCAGATGGCCGAAGGCCGCGCCAATGGCGAAACCTCACGCATCATGAAGTTCGCGCCCGACGGCACGTTCATCAAGCAGTGGGGCCAGATCGGCGTGCAGCACGGCGAATTCCGCACGCCGCACGCGATGGAGTTCGACTCCCGTGGCCGTCTGTGGGTGGCAGACCGCGGCAATCACCGCATCGAGATCTTCGATCAGGAAGGCAATTATCTTGAGTCCCGTTACAACTTCAGCCGTATCAGCGGCCTGTTCATTACGCCGGACGACAAGCTGTACGCCATCGACTCCGAGTCCAGCCCGACCAGCCATCCGAACTGGCGCAATGGCGTGCGCATCGGCGATATCGACAATGATGTCGTGACCGGCCTGATTCAGCCCTTCGAACGTGAAGACCGCCTGGAACAGGGCACCGCCGGGGAAGGCGTGGCTGTGGATGCCGACGGCAATGTGTATGCCGCCGAGGGCCCGAACTCGCTGAGCCAGGCGGGCGGAGCGTTCACCAGGTACACTGCGCGCTGAGGGTCGGCGCTGTTGCAATGAACGCCGCACGGTGCAGACCGTGCGGCGTTTTCGTCAGGAGAATGCCATGAATGTGTTGCGACTCGCCGGGCTGTTTGCTGGTGTAATGTTTCTGTCGGCTGCCACCGGCAATGCACTGGCCCAGGCGGTGGATGAGCATGCCGGCCATGCTGACGCGCAGGCTCACGGGCATGGCACTGCAGGAGAACTGGCGCGCAACGGTGAACAACGCTGGGAAACCGACGAGGCACTGCGTCGGGGCATGACCGAGATCCGCGTGGCAAGCGCCATGCTGACGCCGGCCTGGACAGCCCGCCAGTTGTCGGCGGCGCAGTCACAACAGCTGGCAGACGCCATCAAGGGCAGTGTTGCCACGATGATCGCCCAGTGTCAGCTGGCACCCGAAGCGGATGCCAATCTGCACCTCATACTGGCAAGAATGCTGGCTGCTGCCGGCACGCTGGCAATTGAGCCGTTCTCACCCCAGGGCCTGCCTGCCATCGAGGCAGCGCTGGAGGATTACGGCTTATTCTTCAACCATCCCGGCTGGCTGGATGGCGCGGCCGAAGACGAACACGCGCACGCTCACTGACGGGCAGCGGCCTCAAGAGGCTTGCGGAATTTCACGGTCATGCGGTCGCTCTCGCCGATGGCGAGGTATTTTTCCTTGTCCACATCCCCCAGACGCAGCGTCGGTGGCAGGGTCCACACACCCTCCGGGTGGTCCTTGGTATCCAGCGGATTGGCATTGATCTCTGCTGTTCCCACCAGTTCGAATCCGGCTTGCGTGGCCAGTTCAATCACGTAGTCCTGCGTGACATATCCCGTTGTCTCCATCACGTCCATGCCGCTGCCGGCCGGCGCGCGGTGTTCGACGATGCCCAGAATGCCGCCCGGTTTCAGGGCTGTGTAGAAGGCCGCAAAATGCACCTCCTGGGTGCCGGCCATGATCCAGTTGTGCACGTTGCGGAAACTCATGGCCAGGTCAGCCGTGCCGGGTGGGGCGATGGTGGTTTCGGAAGGCGGGTACATGGTCGTGATGATTGTCTCGCCATAGACGTCCGGATTGCCCGCTACCCGCGCTTCGAAGTCACGCAGCATCGGTGGCTGGTAGCTGAGGTGCGAGTTCGGCGAGAAATGGGCGGCGTAGTAAGTGCCATTGCCCTTCAGGAAGGGGGCGAGGATCTCGGAGTACCAGCCCCCGCCGGGCAGAATCTCCACCACCGTCTGTCCGGACGCCAGTCCGAAGAACTGCAGAGTCTCCACGGGGTGACGCGCGGCATTGCGGGCGATATTGGCGGCACTGCGGTGCTCGGCGCTGATCAGGGCCTGAAGTCGGGCTGTGTCATCGTTCTGGGCATTCACACTGCCTGCCATGCCCAGCAGCATGGCGCAGATTGAGGCCTGCAGCGCTGGGGTCTGGAGGAAAGAGGGTGCGGTTGTGCTTGTTGTACGCATCGGTGTCTCCTGCGTGTTCCGGTTGGGTTATTGGGTGAAGCGGGTTTCGTGTTCGCGAATGCGGGCGGCGGATGCGGAATGGCGCCAGGCTTTTTCCAGAATGTCTGCCAGGGCTTCGCGGTGAATCTGCGCAAGGTCGATCAGTACCATCGGGTAGTTCACATAGTGCTCGGTCAGGTGAAAGACGTGCGGTGCAGCACTCAGCAGCATCTCGCGCTCCAGCAGATCGCAGCGCGTGACCAGCCAGCCCTCGGCCTCCGAGCGCAGGCGGGCCAGTACCTTGCCATCCACCTTGAGCGCGGGCGTGCCATAGGAGGTACTCAGCTCAACGCCCGGGTAGCGGGTGGCGAGTTCCACGGCCACCAGGAAGGGTGTCTTGTCTGTTGAAGCGAGCATGGCGGCAGACCTTGTTGTTGAAATGGCAGGGCGCAGTGTAGCCCGGCTGGCACAACAAGCGTAAGCCGCCGTCGTCGATTTAGAGGAACCCGAGACACAACAGCGCGCAGCTGCTGCCCAGCGTAGCGCCGGCGAGAATGTCCGTCGGGTAGTGCACGCCCAGCAGCACCCGGCTGGCACCCACCAGAGTGGCCCAGACATAGCAGAACAGTGCCAGCGCAGGATAGAACTGCAATACCAGCGTCGCGAACATGAAGCCCGCTGCCGTGTGCCCGGACGGAAAACTGAACTGATCCGAAGGCGTGACCGCGGCGTGGAAGGACTGCAAACCCACTGCGGGACGGTCGCGCCGGATGCTGTTCTTGAGCAGCCAGTAGAGGGTCCGCTCCAGCCCGAATCCCACCGCCACCGCCTTGAAGAACGCTTCGCCCCGCGCATCGTCCAGCGCAAAGGCGGCCACTGCGGCCAGCACATAGAGCAGGCCGTCGCCGGAGCGGGAGATCCAGTGCACCGCACGATAGCGGGGAATCTGCAGGGTCACGTGCAGCCACAGAAAGGTGAAGCGGTCGAAGCGATCAACGTGCCGTATCACAGTGTTCATCGGAACCTCGCACAGGGGAAGAGACCACAGGGGTAGAAGCCAGAGGGGTAGAAGCCAGAGGGGCAAGAACCAGATTGTTGGCCAGCAGGGAATCAAGCGTCATCTTGATTGCACTGCCGCCATATTGCGCAAAACCATTGGCGAGCAGCGAGGCGTTGTACTCCTGCAGCGCACGCTTGAACTCAGCGTGGCGCGAGAAGAAAGTCTGCAGCATGTCCACATTCGCGCGGCGGGCATTGAGCCCGCAGCCGGAGCGTTCCAGAAACATTGCATTGACCTGCTGCTCGAACTGTCCCGTCATGGGCAGTGCCAGACAGGGCTTCTCCAGGCACATGGCCTCACTCATCAACGTGAAGCCTGCGGTGGCGATCACGGAGTGGCATGTGGCCAGGTCATGGAGAAACGCCTCGCCACTGAAACTGCGGTAGTGAATGTTTTGATCCTGTGAATTGCCATGGTGACCGTAGACGTGGAACGTCCTGTCCGGAAATGCCTTGAGCGCCGCAATCAGCGACTCGAACGCGCTGGTCACATACACCAGATGAAAGTTCTTCTCCTGCGGCTGCAGGTCCAGTACTTCCTGGCGCACAATTGGCGGAAATATCCGTGTGTGCGCATTCGTGCTTTCGCCCAGCACGAGCGACGTGGCGAGTGAAGCAGTCGGGCGCGGTATCATCAGCGCAATGATCAGATGCGTCAGCCATTTGTCGAACAGCAGAGTCGACGGCACGCTGAATTTCATGTAACGCAGGCGATGCTGATTGTCGAGACTGATCAGGGGAATCTTGCGCCAGTTGGCAAGCCAGGCTGTCGCCGGTTCGAAGTCGGTAATGACGAC
>CAISYX010000142.1 GCA_903889815.1 uncultured Gammaproteobacteria bacterium | reverse complement strand
GTAGTTAAATTCCGGTTGGTCTTAAATCCATCCGAGAAGCGGTGATCCCTGTCCCCATGAACAATCCCACACTTGCTCGTCGTCAGTTCCTCGCCTGGGGCTCCGTGGGCTTCTCTGCCTTTCTGCTCCAGGGCCTGCGTACGCCCTTGCTGGCTGCCGAAAACCACGCAATGCCCCTGTTCGCCAACCCTGAAGCGCTGGGTCAGCTGGGTGAGCCCGATGCTAATGGCCTGCGTCTGCTGCCGGGGTTCCAGTCGCGCATCATCGCCCGTTCGGGACAGCCGGTCATCGCGTCTTCCGCCTTTCGTCTGCATGCATCGCCCGACGGAGGCGCTACGTTTGCCACGCCCGATGGCGGGTGGGTCTATGTCTCCAACAGTGAAGTGAATACTGAGGAAGGCGGAGGCGGCGTTGGCGCAGTGCGCTTCAGCGCCAGTGGCGAAATTCAGGACGCCTATACCATTCTGACCGGCACCAACAACAACTGTGCCGGGGGTCAGACTCCCTGGCAGACCTGGCTGTCCTGCGAGGAAGTGGATCGCGGCCTGGTATGGGAGTGCGACCCGTTCGGCGTCAGGCCAGGGGAGGCACGCCCGGCGCTGGGCCTGTTCAAGCACGAGGCCGTGGCGGTTGACCCGGTGCACGGCCATCTCTATCTCACCGAAGACGAGCCCGATGGCTGTCTTTACCGCTTTGTGCCTGCGAATGCGCTGCCCGACTTGTCTGCCGGCACACTGCAGATTGCGGAGATAGTGGTCACGGAAGGCGCCCGCCAGGTGGTCTGGCATGACGTGCCCGACCCCGCCGCCACCACCGAGCCCACGCGTGAGCAAGTGGGCCAGGCGTCAAGTTTCAGCGGCGGCGAAGGCATCGCCTTTGCAGACGGCCTGATTTATTTCACCACCAAAGGTGACAACCGGGTATGGCGTCTGGATACCCGCAGCCAGCAGATCGATGTGCTGTACGACTTCATGCAGGCCACGGCACCCCACTTGAAAGGCGTCGACAACGTGACGATCACGGCCGCTGGCGATGTGCTGGTGGCAGAGGACGGCGGCGACATGCAGATCGTGTTGCTCGGCCCGGACGGCCTGGTGCTGCCCGTGGTCCAGGTCACAGGCCAGCCCTTGTCCGAGATCTGCGGGCCGGCATTCGACCCCTCGTTCCAGCGCTTGTACTTCTCTTCCCAGTCCGGCCCCAACGACAGGCCAGACGAAGGAATCATTTACGAAATCAGTGTCAGTCATCCATAACAACCCCACAGACTCCAAAGGAAACCTTATGAACAAAGTCAGAACCCTGCTGCTGGGCGCCACCGTCCTGGGCGTGAGTGCAGGTGCCCAGGCGCAGCCAGCCACCCCCGAGATCACCGAGATCAACGTCAGCATACGCCGGCCCATGGGGAGAGCGTCGCGGCAGCGCTGGAGATTCAGCGCAATTCCGACTCCCTGGTCAGCGTGCTGTCGGCCGATGCCATCGGCAATCTGCCAGACCAGAACATCGCCTTCGCGGTGGGCCGACTCCCTGGCGTGGGCATCGAGCGCGATCAGGGCCAGGCGCGTTACGTGAACCTGCGCGGTGCTCCCAACTACTGGACCACGCTGTCTTTCGACGGACTGAGCATCGTCAGCCCGGAAGGCCGTGCCTCGCGCTTTGACAACATCCCCTCTGCCATTGCCAAACAGATCATCGTGCAGAAGGCCATCGTGCCGTCCATGGCGGGCACCACGGTTGCTGGCAACATCGACATCGTCACCCGCACAGGTTTCGACAATCCCGGCCAGAAGATCACGGGCAAAGTGGGCGCAGGCCGCGTGGACCTGGGTGGCGGCGACGAGCTGGACACTGCCCTGACATACTCGAATGTGCTGCTGGACGGCAGCCTGGGCGTGCTGGCCCAGGGCTCGTACTACCAGCGCGAGATGGCCACCGACAACTGGGAGACGGACCCTTACCTGAGCAACAACACTGCTCCCACGAAGCGTTTCGCCCGCGAGCACGAGAACAAGCACTACCGCCTGACCCGCGAAAACTACTCTGCGTCTCTGCGCTTTGACTACCGCCCGGACGACAACAACACGGTGTTCGTCAGCTCCATCTACACCATGTTCCATGACGATGAACTGCGCGACAACTTCATTGTGCGACTGGATCAGGGCACCGATGCAGCAGGGTCCGGCTATACCAGCGCGGGCTTCATCAATGCCAATAACCCGGTAACGGGCACCGTCTACGGCGCGCGCATCGATGCCCGTATCGACTACCGGGATACCGAAGAATATGCGTTTACCAATTCGCTGGGTGGCGAGCATGCCCTGGACAGCTGGAATGTGTCCTGGCGCCTGAACCGCACAGAGACGGATGATGGCCGCAACACTCCCGTCACCGCGTCGTTTAGCAGCCCTTCCAGCTTCGCGCTGCGTCCCACAGTGGACTACGACTTCCGCGATGGCGAAGAGAACACGCTGCGCTTCTACACCACCACTGGCGCGACCGCAGCACGGGGCAAGGGCCCGCAAAGCACCAATATTGAAGATTTCCAGTTTCCGATGCAGAGCATTGGCAATCTGAAAGGTGCCGATGTCACGATGGCAGACACACTGAAGGTTGATCTGGACCACGAGACAGTGTTCATGGGACTGCCAACCGTCATGGAATTCGGCGGCCTGTACACCGAGCGTACCAAGACCTCCGAGGAAGTGGCCTACCGCCGTACCTTCTCTACTGGCACCATCCCGACATGGGCCACCTTTGCCAGCGACCAGAGCTATCTGGGCGGGCAGGATCTGAACTACCGCTTCCGCTACACCAATCAGTCCTTTACCACCAATTACATGGACGAGCAGGTGCGTACGGGCGCTGCCACGCTGCAGGACACCCGCGGCAACTACTGGGAAGTCACGGAAGAAATCAAGGCCCTGTACGCCATGGCCACCAGCGATTTCAGCTGGGGCAATGTGGTGTACGGCGCACGCATCGAGCAGATCGCCAATACCGGTGAAGCCTTTGTGAATTTCCCAGCCGTGGGCACCACTGCCGCGCAGACGCGCCTAGTCGATGTCAGCAGCGACGACACCATGGTCTACCCGAGCGCGCACCTGAACTGGAATGTGTCGGAAGAGCTCAAGGCTCGCTTTGGCATCACCACTTCTGCGTCGCGCCCTGACTTCGACGATCTGCGCCCCAACTTCAGTGTCAACGATGCTGCACAGACCGTTTCCGGCGGCAATCCGGAAGCGAAGCCTGAAGAACAAACCGGCCTGGATGCCTACCTGGAGTGGTACATGCCCTCTGGTGACTTTTTCTCGGCGGGCGTGTTCTACAAGAGCCTGAACGATGTGCTGGTGCGGCAGTCGAACGTGTTCGGACTGGACACCCTGGAC
This sequence comes from uncultured Gammaproteobacteria bacterium, assembly GCA_903889815.1. GTDB lineage: Bacteria > Pseudomonadota > Gammaproteobacteria > Pseudomonadales > Pseudohongiellaceae > UBA5078. The sequence continues at coordinate 5,674 of CAISYX010000142.1, read as the reverse complement.
GTTGCCGGCCTGGACCGTTCAGGCTACCTGCAGACAGCCATCGGCAATGCCGGCGAAGGCAATCTGCAAGGGATCGAGCTGGCCTATGTGGCCTCAGCAGAGCGTCTGGCGCGCAGCATGAACATGCCCGAGTGGATGGAAGGCTTCGGCCTGAACCTGTCAGCGACCTTCTCTGATTCGGAAGTGGACACGGCGCCTGTGGCCGGCGTTCCCGTGCGCACCATCCGCGTGCCGGGCACGTCTGACGAGGTGTACAACGTGCAGGCGACATACGAAAAGTATGGAGTGACCGTGCGTCTGGCCTACCAGTACCGCACCGACTGGAGTCAGTTCGTTGGAGACTACCGTGTCGTGAACGGCGTCCTCCTGCCAAGCGGTCTCGGCGATGTCTTCTGGGCGGCAGATGACGAAGTGGACTTGTCTGTCCGCTATCAGGTCAACGACGCCTTCGAAGTGTTCTTCGATGCAGTCAACCTGACCGACTCACTGGCCATTCGCTATGCAGACGACAGCGCCTTCCCGATCGAAGTGGAACGCTTCGGCCCACGCTACATCGGTGGTCTGCGCTTCAACTTCTGAGTGCTGTAACACTCGACGATGGTGGAACGCCCGTATATTCTCAGAGTTCATACTGAGTCTATACGGGTAAACCATGAGCATAGTGGCATTGAACGTCAACGGGGCGGTGCGTGAGGTGGACGTCGAGCCATCCACCCCGCTCCTGTATGTACTGCGTAATGATCTGGCGCTGCGCGGGCCGCGCTTCGGCTGCGGCCTTGGGCAGTGCGGGGCCTGTACCGTGCTGATCGATGGGGCGGCCGTGCGTTCCTGCGTGCTGCCTGTCTCCGCTGTCAGCGGTGCGATCACGACCCTCGAAGGACTGGCGCAGAACGGCGCCCTGCATCCGCTGCAGCAGGCCTGGATCGACGAACAGGTGCCGCAGTGCGGCTACTGTCAGAACGGCCAGCTTCTTACTGCCAAAGCCTTGCTGGATCACAACCCCCGTCCCACCGATGCCGAGATTCGTGCCGGCATGGAGGGCGTACTGTGCCGCTGCATGACCTATTACCGCATTCAGGCCGCCATCAAGCGCGTTGTCGGTGCCACCGAGCCGGAGGCTGCCGTATGAAGACCTCTCTTGAGTTGCCTCACGCACTGGAAGACGCCCTGCGGCGTCTGAACCCGACACTGTCCCGCCGCCACTTCCTGGCGTCCTCCGGCGCGCTGGTGCTCAGCGTTGGCGCGAGTACATTGCCCGTTGGCCGTGCACTGGCTCAGGCGGCCGCGGACGGCCCCTATCCCGATCTGGACTTTCTGCAGCTCGACACCTGGATCGTCATTCATCCGGACAACACCGCCACCTTCTACGTCGGCAAGACCGATGGCGGGCAGGGCACCAGCACCGCGTTCCGGCAAATGATGTGTGACGAGCTGGACATGGCGTTCGCGCAGACGCGCCTGCTTATGGGCAGCACCGACATCACCCCTGACCAGGGCGGCTCCGGCGGCTCGGACGCCATCGAAACGGACGGCTGGCCCATGCGCCGCGTGGCGGCCGAGGCGCGGCGCGTGCTGCTGGAGCTGGGCGCCGCGCAGCTGCAGTTGCCGGTCTCTGAGGTCACCGCTGCCGAGGGCAGGGTGCTGGCAGTTGCCGATCCGTCTCGTTCCGTGAGCTATGCGGAGCTGGTCGGCGGGCGTCGCTTCAACGTCAGCCTGACGGGGGCCAACGTGAATGCCACCACTGGCGCCGCCGCGGTCAAACCCGTGCAGCAATTGCAGGTGGTCGGGCAGTCACTGCCCCGCGACGATATTCCGCCCAAGGTGGATGGTTCGCTGACCTGGGCTGTGGACCTGCGGCTGCCGGGCATGCTGCATGCGCGCAATATCCGGCCGCCAGTGGCCGGGGCGACGCTGCGCAGCGTCGATGAGACGTCTGTCTCTGGCATTCCCGGCGTTGTGAGGGTGTTGCAGGAAGGCAATTATCTGGCGGTGGTGTGCGAACGCGAGGAACAGGCCATCCAGGCGGCGCAGCAATTGCGCGCCGAATGGACCCCACCCGCGCAGGCGCCTTTCCCGGCTTCCGAAGACCTGTTCGACTATCTGCGCGCTTCTGCGCCGACGTCGAGCCGCGAGCCACGGCTGAGCGGCGATCCTGCGGCAGCCTTTGCCGCGGCTGCACAGACTCTGGAGGCGGACTATGAGGTGCCGTTCCAGGGACACACCGCGATTGGCCCGGCCTTTGCGCTTGCCGACCCGTCGGACAATCAGCTGACGATCTACTCCAACGACATGAAGACCTACAGCCTGCGCACAGGCGTCGCGCAGTTCCTGAATCTGCCCCGGGAGCGCGTGCGTGTGGTGTACATGGACGGGCCCCAGGTTTATGGGCGCACGGCGGCGGACGATGTCGGCTTCGAGGCGGCGTATCTGGCCCACACCCTGGGCCGCCCGGTGCGTGTGCAGTGGATGCGCCACGAAGAAACTGCCTGGGACACCAAGGGCCCGGCCTATGCCTTCCGGATGCGCGGTGCCCTGGACGCGGGTGGCAGGCTGACGGCACTGGACTATGAGGCGCGTGCGCTGGATTACGCCCACGTGGGCTACAACGAGCCTGACACGGTGCTGATTGCGCAGCTCATGGGACGGCGGCCAGCGCGACCTGCGGCTGGCGGCGCGGCGCTGCCGAGCGTGCTGTACGGCATCGAACATCTGCGTCTGGCTGGCCATGTGCTCGCGCTGCCGCTGGTGTGGGAGACGCCGCTGCGCACCGGCAATCTGCGTGACCCGGACGGTCCCCAGGTCACCTACGCCTTCGAAGGCTTCATCGACGAACTGGCGGTTGCCGCCCGGCGTGACCCGGCGCAGTTCCGCCGTGAACTGATTGCAGCCAGCCCGGAGGACGACAGTTTTCGCCGGGCCCGCTCGCTGGCGGTGCTGGACGCGGCAGTCGCCGCCCATGGCCGCTGGGAAGAGCGGTCTGCCCCCCGGGCGCCGGCCAGCGGACCGGTTCTGAGCGGCCGGGGCATCGCCTATACCTACCGCAACAACACCGTGGTGGCTGTGATCGCCGAGGTGGAGGTCACGCGCGAGACGGGCCATGTCTGGGTGCGCCGTCTGGTCTGCGCCCATGACTGCGGGCTGGCGATCAACCCCGTGGGCCTCAGGAACACCGTCGAGTGCGGCATGCTGCATGGCCTCAGCCGTGCGCTCTGGGAAGAGGTGCAATTCGATACGGAGAAGGTCACCAGCGTGGACTGGGCGAGCCATCCCAGTATGCGCCACTCCGACACCCCCGAGGCCATCGACATCGTGCTCGTCAATGGCGACCCGAATCCTGAGCGGCCCGATCTGCCGCACTACGGCGCCGGCGAGACCAGCCACAAGCCGATGATCGCGGCCGTGGCCAATGCCATCTTCGACGCGACCGGTGTGCGCCTGCGCCGCGCGCCGTTCCGCCGGGAGCGGGTGCTGGCGGCCCTGAACGCCATCCAGTCCTGACGAGCAGATCAAAGGGAGCAGTGGCCTTCGCGCCGGAAGGTCCGGGCAACGTCAGCTTCGACGTGGACAACTTCGAAGCGCCTGACAGCCAGTTTGACAATCAGTGCTGCGGGTCCAATGCCTACGTGCCAGTGACCCGGTTTTTTTGGGGATCCAGCCGCCCCATCCGCAGCGTACTTGTTGCACCATGACCAATCCCTTCAAAGGCAACAAACTTTCCCTGCCCAGCAAACCCTGTGCGCATTGCAGCCGCCCCATGAGCTGGCGCAAGGCCTGGGCGAGGAACTGGGATCAGGTCCGCTACTGCTCCGAGCGCTGCCGCCGCAGCCACAAGGAAACATCTGCATGACTCAGCCCTTGCGTCACCTCGTGCTGATTCTGGGCGACCAACTGGATGAGCTCGCCTCGGCACTGCAGGACTTTGATCCGCAGCGAGACGCCATCTGGATGGCGGAAGTGGCTGAGGAATCTACCCATGTGTGGTCAGCCAAGCAGCGCACCACCGTGTTTCTCAGCGCCATGCGCCACTTTGCCGACCATCTGCGGGCGTGCGGCTATCCTGTGTTCTACAGCAGGCTGGACGATGCAGACAATACCGGCACTCTGGCGGGCGAAATTGCCCGGACACTGCGGCAGGTGACACCGTGCGCGCTGGTGATGACCGCGCCGGGGGACTGGCGGGTGCTGCAGTCCCTGCGCAGCGTGGCCCGGGACCACCAGCTCCCGCTGGATGTCCGCGATGACACGCACTTTTTCAGCACCGTGCGCGACTTCGCGCGCCACGCCGAAGGCCGCAAGCAGCTGCGCCTGGAGTTCTTCTACCGCGAACTGCGGCAGCGCACCGGTATCTTGATGGACGAGGGCAAGCCCGTGGGCGGGCAGTGGAACTTCGACGCGGAGAACCGGGGCAGTTTTGGCAGGCAGGGGCCAGTGGCGGTGCCGCCGCCAACGCGCTTTGCGCCGGACACCATCACTCAGGAAGTCATCGCCTTGGTGAACGTGCGGTTCGCAACGCACCCTGGCAGCGTCGCCAGCTTCGGGTGGCCTGTCACCCGCCCGCAGGCCTTGCAGGTGCTGCAGGAATTCATCGCGCAGCGCCTGCCGCAATTCGGGCAGTATCAGGACGCGATGTGGGAGGGAGAGGTGTGGCTTTACCACTCCCATGTGTCCTGCGCATTGAATCTGAAACTGCTGAACCCGCGGGAAGTGGTCGCCGCTGCCGAGGCCGCTTACCGCGACGGCAGCGCGCCGCTGGAGGCAGTGGAAGGATTCATCCGGCAGATTCTTGGCTGGCGCGAATTCGTGCGCGGCATCTACTGGACGCAGATGCCCGATTACCTGCAGCGCAATGCCATGGCTGCCCACGCGCCACTGCCTGACTTCTACTGGACGGGCGACACCGAGATGGCCTGTCTGCGCGACGCCATCACGCAGACGCTGCAGCATGGCTATGCGCATCATATCCAGCGTCTTATGGTCACTGGTCTCTATGCTCTGCTGACAGGTGTCAGCCCGCAGCAGCTGCATGAGTGGTATCTGGCGGTGTATGTCGATGCCGTGGAGTGGGTGGAACTGCCCAACACGCTGGGCATGAGCCAGTATGCCGACGGCGGGGTAATGGCGAGCAAGCCTTATATCGCCAGTGGCAAATACATCGATCGCATGAGCAATCACTGCAAGGGGTGCCGCTTTGACCCGGCCCTGGACGCGGGGCCGGATGCCTGTCCGTTCACCGCGCACTACTGGGCCTATCTGCGCAGGCACGAAGCGGTGCTGGCGAAGAATCCGCGGATGGGCATGCAGCTGAAGAATCTGCAGCGCCGCCTTGTGTAGGACCTTGCTTGCAAGCGAATACTCATAATGAAGACTCGCCGCCTGCAATTCTCTACGACGAGCGTGGTATCGACGTGCTAACCTTGAGCTTCCGCTGCCAGCTCTAACACAGCGATACATAAAGAAGATTCAGAGAAAGTGGCATGGGCGATGTCCCCGAAACAACCGACTACAAGCTGCTGCAGCGCAAGCTGGCGCGCGAGATGGCCGCGCGCGCGGAAGCAGAAGCGCTGCTGGAATCCAGGAGCCGCGAACTGTATGCGTCCAACCTTGCCCTGAGTGACGCCAACAGGCAATTGACTGTCGCCCGGGAAGATTCAGAGGAGGCGAGCAAGGCGAAGTC
>CAISYX010000141.1 GCA_903889815.1 uncultured Gammaproteobacteria bacterium | reverse complement strand
GGTCTGCTGATTGCGCCAGTTGCTGGCCATTCTCGACAAGTCGCGAATTACCAGCCCGGAAGCCCAGACATTGTCGGACTCGTTGTCTTCATGAGTAGTGCCGGTGTTGCCAATATGGGGATACGTCAGAGTGACGATCTGTCGTGCGTAGGACGGATCAGTGAGAATTTCCTGATAGCCGGTCATGGACGTGTTGAATACGACTTCCCCGCTCGAAATACCGTGAGCCCCGATAGCGCGGCCGCGAAAAATACTGCCATCTTCCAATGCCAGTACGGCTGAATTAATCAATGCAATCTCCAGAAAAAACGCAAAATCCGGGTGAAAAAAAGCGGAATGAAACAAACGCTTCATTCCGCCCTTCTGTGAATCCCGTTATGTGCTCAGATGTAAACATACTGAGGCCGCATTGTAAGGGAACATGACAAGCGGTGTCTATGAAGGTTTCCAACTCACATCAGTCTGATCCGAACAGAACATCATCGATAGAGTACAAACCCGGCGCCTTGTCCTTGAGCCAGGCAGCGGCCCGGACCGCCCCCCTGGCAAACGTCATGCGGCTGCTGGCCTTGTGCGTGATTTCGATGCGCTCACCGAGTCCGGCAAAAATGACCGTGTGATCGCCAACAATATCGCCAGCCCGGACCGTGGCAAACCCGATGGTTTTGCGGTCTCGCTCCTCGCTCATGCCCTCTCTGCCATAAACGGCCACCTCGGCAAGATTGCGACCCAGCGCCTCGGCAATCACTTCCCCCATGCGCAAGGCCGTGCCGGAAGGCGCATCCTTCTTGAAGCGGTGATGTGCCTCGATGATCTCGATGTCCACTTCATCGCCCAGCACTTTGGCAGCCATTTCCAGCAACTTCAGACACAGATTCACACCCATGCTCATGTTGGGTGCGAACACCACGGGGATCTCTTTCGCGGCAAGCGCAATCTGCTGCTTCTCTTCTGCCGTGAATCCGGTCGTCCCGATGACAATCGCCCGACCGCGCTGGCGACAAATCTCGAGATGTTCGAGGGTGGAAGGGCGTGACGTAAAATCGATCAGCACGTCGAACGTCTCTGCATGCGCAGCCAGATTGGTGACGGCGGGCACGCCGATATGCTGAATCCCCGCCAGCAGCCCCAGATCAACACCCAGTGCGGGGTCGTCGGGCAACACAGTACCCAGCGCTACGGTCAGGCCGGATTCGCTTTGCATCACCGCGTCGATAAGCGTTTTTCCCATTCGTCCGGCGGCACCGGCTATCGCAATTCTTGTCATTGTCCATGTCCATCCAACGTATCGGGGGCGCGATTATAGCCTTCCCTGCTGCCGTCGGCCAAAAACAATCAGGACTTGCCGCCCCCCTGCGAATTCGTCAAACTCCTGTTCCGGCTGGCGACTCCCTGAGACAACGTTGTTTGTGATTGATTTGCCAGCAAAAACCAACCTGCATTAGAGCTTCTGGTATACCGAAAAGAAATGAGCGAAACCCCGGTCTTGGACGATAGACTCAAGAAAGAGCGCTACGAAGCGCTGGTCGACGCCTTGTATCAGGATGTCTATCGCTATGCCTACTGGATTTGCAAAAACAGTGCGCTGGCCGAAGATCTGGTGCAGGAAACTTTTCTGCGAGCATGGCGGTCCTTGGACAGTCTGCAGAATGACAAGGCTGCAAAGGCCTGGCTGTTTACTATTCTGCGGCGGGAAAATGCGCGGCTTTACGAGCGCTACCGTCCTGAGTTGGTTGACATCGACGATCAGTCAATCGCCGACTCAGACGAGAATGAACCCGATCAACGCATGGACCGTCGCCTGCTCCACGAGGCTATCGCCAAACTGGAGAAGGACTATCGCGAACCTCTGATGCTGCAAGTTATCGGCGGCTTCAGCGGCAAGGAAATTGCGGAAATTCTTGAGCTCAACAACAACACCGTGATGACTCGCCTTTTCAGGGCGCGCGGCAAGCTCAAGCAGGTTTTCTTTCCGAACGCGCCCATCACGGATGACTTTTCTGGAGATGACACGTTCGACGAGCAGGGCTGATCCTCTGCGCGCGAATTGCAACTATTGAACATGAAAGGGGTTTGATCCCCGACAAGAGTCAAGAATATGGATGACTTCGAATTCAGGAAACGCGCCCTGGCCAACCCCCACGACACGGATGAAGACTTTGCCGCCGCTGCCAGCGCAAGCCCGCAGCGCGCCATGCTGCTGCAGGATCTGCAGGCACTTGACGCGCGCGTCAGCGCCATAGCGCATTCCGTGCAGGCGCCACCAGACCTGGCTGAGCGACTGAAGGCCAGGGCTGGCACGGCGACAGTCACGGCAATGCCGGTGCGCTCGCGCTATCAGCGCTACTACGCGATGGCGGCCAGCCTGGTCATCACTGTGGGCGTCATCATGTCCTCCGGCCTGGGAACAGCGCGACCCAGCGCTGCCGACATCAAGTTTCACGATGACATTCTCGGCCACATGTACCGCGAAGCGCCGCGCATTGCCAATGCCACTACGGATTTGAGCATGGAGGAGATCAACCATGTGCTTGAAGAGGCAGGCGGCCATTTGCGTGAAGATGAACGGATCAAGTCGATGCATATCAAATTCGCCAACGACTGCAACGTTGTCCCATCCATCAAGGGTGCGCACATCGTGCTTGAGGGCACCCGCGGTTCCGTGTCGGTAATCATGATTCACAATTCGCCGGTATCCACGGAGTTCGACGTCAACGACCCTCGCTTCAAGGGCAAGATCATCCCGTTCGGCCAGGGCAATCTGATCATTCTGGGTGAAAAGGAAGAAAGCCTGGATACCTACGAGACACTCATCACCGAAACCTTCGAGTGGGTGATCTGATCGATTTGCTGCCAGCCGCTCAGAATCGATCAGCTGGCAGCGCCATCACCGTTGCACATCCACCCTTGATTTCCGCCGACAGAGCCAGCGCAGCGGGCATCATCCGAACCATGAAGAAGCGGGCGATCGCCAGCTTGTCTTCGTAAAACTGGCGATCTCCGGTTGCCCTGGCAAGCCCATCCCGTGCAGCCACCACCATGCGGCACCACATGAAACAGTAGAGCAGCTGCGATAACAGGCGCAGATAGGGCACTGACGCTGCGCCTGTCTCGTCGGGATCAGTGGCAGCCGCTTGTTGAAGCCACGCTGTCACGCTCCGAAACTCCTTTAGATTTTTCTGCAGTGGCGACAAGAATTCCTGCATCACAGAGTCGCCGCCGACAGTATCCATGAAAACTTCCAGCTCTTCGTAAAGCGTGGCAAGCAGGCCTTCCTGATCGCGTGTCACCTTGCGCCCCGCCAGATCCAGCGCCTGAATCCCATTGGTCCCCTCGTAAATCTGCGCAATGCGGGCATCGCGCACGTTCTGTTCCAGCCCCCACTCCCGAACGTATCCGTGCCCACCCAGAACCTGTTGTGCCTGCACGCAGCCTTCGAAACCCCGATCCGAGAAAGCCGCTTTGGCAACGGGCGTCAACAGCGCCACCAGTCTTGCCGCGCGTTCACGTACACGCGCGTCCTGATGAAAATGCGCCATGTCCAACTGACTCGCGACATACACGGCCAGGGCACGCCCTGCTTCAAGCTCCGCACGAATCCCAAGCAGCATACGTCGCACATCCGGGTGCACCAGAATCGAGTCTGCCGGCCCCATCGGATTGGCCGGCGCCTGCGTGGCGCGCCCCTGGAGCCGCTCACGGGCATACGCGCTGGCGGTCTGCAGTGAGTGTTCTGCGAGTCCAAGACCTTGCAGTCCAATGGAAAGACGTTCGTAGTTCATCATGGTGAACATGCAGGCGAGACCTTTGTTCGGTTCTCCCACCAGGAACCCGCGGGCGCCGTCGAAATTGATCACACAGGTTGCTGAGGCCTTGATCCCCATCTTGTGCTCAATGGCGCCGCACGACACACCGTTGCGCTGGTCAGCCGCATCCGGCAAATGTCGGGGCACCAGAAACAGCGAAATCCCCTTTGGTCCCGCCGGCGCATCTGGCAGGCGCGCCAAGACGAGGTGGATGATGTTGCTGCTCAGATCGTGCTCGCCGCCCGTGATGAAAATTTTCGAACCCGTGATCAGGTACGTACCGTCCTCAACAGGCACAGCACGGGTCTTGAGCAGGCCGAGGTCTGTCCCGGCATGGGCTTCCGTCAGGCACATGGTGCCAGTCCACTCACCGGAGTAAAGACGAGGCAGATAGAGCGCTTTCAGTTCATCGGACGCGTGACGCGCCAGAGCAAGGCTGGCGCCGGCACTGAGAATGGGGTAAAGCGCAAAGGAGGTGTTTGCTCCCATCAGCATTTCTTCCACCAGTACGGCAAGCATCTTGGGCATTCCCTGGCCGCCGAACGCCGGATCGCCGCACAGCCCAACCCACCCCCCGTCGGCGAATGCCTTGTAGGCTTGCTGAAACCCTGCCGGCGTGAGCACTCGCCCACCTTCAAAGCGGCAACCCTCTTCATCACCACTGCGATTGATTGGCGCCAGAACTTCTGTGGCCAGTTGTGCGGCACTCTCCAGAACAGCGTCCATGAGGTCGGTCGTAAGCTCGGCCGTGGCAGGCATGGCCAGGCACAAGGAGGCGGCGCGCTGCACTTCGTGCAGAACGAAATGCATGTCTCTGAGGGGTGCCTGATAGCCTGCCATGTTGTGCTCCGTCGAACGCTGGAAATTGCTGGCTCCCACCTTAGTGAGCGCAGGGACTGCGGTCAATCCGCTTGCTCAGTCGAGCGCTCCATTCCTGCAAGGTCTTGCAGCCGCAAGCACGATGACGCCGTTGCTACGCGCTCGTCGAGAGAAAGATGACCGAGGGCTGGAATCTGTCCCAGGCAAGCGGAGGACATTCGCTCTGCAATGGCCTCGACATTATCGTCTACAAGCGCCATGTCAGGATCGATCTGATTCGCAACCCAACCGGCAATCTGGAGTCCATCGGCAAGGATTGCACGCGCTGTCAGCAAGGCATGATTGATGCAGCCCGGCCGCATACCAACCACAAGAATGACCGGAACGCCGAGCAACTTCGCCAGATCAGCCATTGT